>CACKSM010000018.1 GCA_902602885.1 uncultured Alphaproteobacteria bacterium | reverse complement strand
TAAGATCGTTCCTGACATTGCAGCACATAATATAAAAATAATTGTTTTTAAACTTGGTTGATCCCAGAAATATATAACTAATGGAAATGAAAATAGACTCATATAAACATACTGGTGTGATAATATTGTTATAGCACTATCATCCTTAGATACTTTTTTAGTTAAAATTATAACTACTGACCAAATTAGCGATGAAATAAGCGCCATATATATTCCAATAGAAATATCAATAATACCGGGTCTCAATATTATTAACATTCCAAGAAAACCCATCACTAATGCAATTGACCTATATAAATAAATTTTTTCTTTTAAAAATATCACAGCTAAGATTGTAACAATGATAGGAACTATAAAATGAATGGCTGTCATTTTCTCTAATGGTAGCATAGCTAAAGCTGCAAAACCAAGTAGCATTGCAGGTAAATTTAGTGCTGACCGTAAAATATGAATTTTTAAATTTTTTGTACTGAATACTTCAAATTTTGTTTTAAGAATGTAAGGGGTGATGATTAAAAATCCAAAGAAAAAACGTAAAAAACCAGTTGTAAACACATTTAATTCTTCTTGAGCTAATTTTATAAATGTACCCATAAGAGTACCAAAAATAATTGATATAATAATTAGAAAAATTGCAAATTGATTATTGTTTAACAAATAATATTCCTAGCTAAAAGAATTAGAATAATCATAACACAATTTTTCCTTATTTATATCTCTATTAAAACAAAATTTGATTATATGTTAAAAATTGTGGCACTTATCAAAAGAATAGTTCTTTTTTTTATAACATTAATTTTCATTATAATTCTCCTTGTAGGTGCCACAACTTCATCTTAAGATTAGAAAATGTTAAATCTGCAAGATGAGTTGATAATTTCTAATAATGGACAGGGAATGTATGAAATTACAAATAATGTTCATGATTGGATTGTAAAAAATAATATAATTAAAGGTCAGCTAAATTTATTTATACAACACACTTCTGCTTCATTAACAATAATGGAAAATGCTAGCCCTGATGTATTAGATGATATTAATTCTTTTTTTCAAAGAATAGTTCCTGAAGATGCTTCATTATACAAACACGGTTATGAAGGAGATGATGATATGCCCGCTCACATAAAATCTATGCTTACTCAAACCTCATTAACAATTCCTGTAAACAATAAAGAAATGAAATTAGGGATGTGGCAGGGAATATATCTAATTGAACACAGGTACAGTAAATACAAAAGAAAAATAATCCTTAGTTATACAGGTGAGTAAATTATACTCTTACTTTTTTTAAATTACTTTCATCTAAAATAATCTTTGATAAATTATTAGGTAAAAAAAATGAAGCGATTAAAGATAGTAGAGCAAACAAAGATCCAATTAAAAAAACTATTGAATGAGAATTAATCCAAACAAATCCTAAAAGTACTGGGATAAATACGGCAGCTATATGATTGATAGTAAATGAAACACCTGCAGTGCTTGCAATATCTTTTGGATCAGCAATTTTTTGAAAATATGTATTAATTGCAATAGCTAATGCAAAAAACATATGATCAATAATATATAAACCTGCTGCAATATAAGCATTAGTCACGAATGCATAAGATGTAAAAACTATAACGAGTCCAATATATTCAAATATAAGACATTTTTTCTCACCAAATATATTTATTAATTTTCCAATACGTTCTGCAAAAAACCAATTAAAAATATAATTAACCAAAAATAGTAAAGTAACTTGCGATGCTGAATATCCAAATTTTTCTACCATTAAAAAAGCTGCAAAAACTACAAAAATTTGTCTTCTAGCACCTGATAAAAAAATTAAGATATAGTAAAGAGAATATTCTTTTTTTAGAATTATTTTTTTATGTTGTTTATTTTTGATTTCAAAAAAAGGAAAGGATATAAAAAGGTGTATGGAAATAAGAATACAAATTAATCCTGCAATTAAAAATATAAACTTATAATCTAAATTAAAGATTTCTAATAAACTCCAAATTATACAATACAAAAATAAAGACGTAATTGAGCTAATAGCTATTAATTTTCCTAGAACTGGTGGAGCTTCTTCTTTTGAAAGCCATTGTAAACTCAAAGAATTTTTAGCTGTTTCACAATAATGAAAGCCAGTACTCATAATAATTGTTGTAAAATACAAACCATAAACAGTTGGTAAGAAACCTGTAATTGCAACACCAAAACCAGTTAAGGCTAAAGAAAAAATAGCAAAATATTGTTCTTTAAAAAAGAACAATAAAAAAATAATAGTAAATGCTAGGAAGCCAGGTATCTCTCTAATACTTTGAAGTATTCCAATTTCAACTCCAGTAAAACTTGCTCTTTCAACTGAGAAATTATTTAATAAAACCATCCAAGTACTAAAAGCAATAGGCATGGCTATTGATGATAAAATTAGTAAAGTTATTGGATTTTTATTATTTAATAAATTTTTCATAATAATTTATGCTATTAAAATATTATCACAAATTTTGATTTATAATTATTAATTTAGTGACCTCTATTAAATTGGTCACGAAATCTTGAATCTTCTTTAATATATGGTCTAACCCCTATTTTTGTTTCTCTGATTATTATATAAATTCCACTTCCAACAATAATTAATGATCCTATAATTTCATAAATATCTGGAATATCAGCAAAAAATAAATAACCTAAAATTGCTCCAGAAATTAGTTGTGTATATTGAATAGGAGCAAAAACACTAGACTCTAAAAATTTTGAGGCGATTGTTAAACAATTACCCCCTATTCCACAAATAATACCGCAAAAAACAAGTATCATTAGATCATTAAAAGATAATGCGATGTGGTTATTAAAACTAAGTAAACCATTTAAAATAGTTGCAGATAAAAAAGCATAAAAAGTGAATGCTATTGATGATTGATTATTTGAATACTTTCTTACTAAAGTAATATTTATCGCCATTAGTAATGCGGAAAAAAATAAACCAAATAGACTTAATGAAAAATGAATAGTGCCAGGTCTACTAACTATTAATACACCAATAAATCCAACTGTTACCGCTGACCATCTTCTAATACCAACTTTTTCATCTAAAAAAAAATGGGATAACATTGTTATCATTAATGGAGCACTAAATAATATCGGATAAATTTCACTAAATGCATGTTCTCTAAATGAATAAACTACTAAAGCCCCTGAAATTAATCCAAATAATCCTCTAAGAAGTTGTATATGAATAATATCATTTTTTAGTGAGCTCCATTTGTTTAAAAAATAAAGAGTTAATAATGTTGGTATAAAACTAAAAAGACAAATATAAAAATTTATTTGAAAAACAGAATATTCATTAACTAGATATTTTTTAATTATTGTATCCAATATGACAAATATCGTGTAACCAATAAATCCAATACTAATTCCAGATAAAACATTCATATGATTTGATTAAATAGAAGTTAATTTTTAGATCTCTTATTTCAGATTCTAATAAATAAATATTAATTTTTTCTTATTGTTTCATTATAATGATTATTTAAAACTAAAAGATGTTGATAAGCCTCATGATCAAAGTCATCTTTAGCTACTTGATCTGGCTTAAAATTTTTATACTTATCTTCTCCTCTTACACAAATAGCACTATCATTTTTGCTTTTTAGCTGTTTCATATCAGTAGAAATAAATTGAAAATTTAATCCTATTCTTCTGTCATTACTAGAATTAGGTTGTGATGCGTGTAATGTTAGACCATGATGAAAAGAAACTTCACCTGGTTCTAACGGACATGATACTGCTTTATTTATATCAATATCTTTTACAGTTTGACCTCTAGATAAAACATTATTTTTATCTTCAGTTGAATGATGTTCAAAAAATCCATTTTTATGGGAACCTGGAACCATTTGCATACAACCACTTTGATCATTAGCTTTGGATAAAGCTAACCATGCACTTACTTGTTTTTCATTATTATCAAAACCCCAATAGGTAAGATCTTGATGCCAACTTACGTGTGTTTTTGTATTTGGTTCTTTTATTATAAAAGTTGCATTATATAACAATATATTCTTACCAATTATTTCTTCGACAAAATCAAGCAATATTTTATTAGTTGCTATTTCATACACCCATTTCATTATTGTATAAGTTTTCACAATATAATGAAGTTTACCTAATTTTTTTTCTGAGTCTTCTAATTTATTTCTAAAAAAATTTGCTTCTTTTGCATTATAAATTTTTAATGGTGAAAAATAGCCATTTAGATCATAAAAATCTTTCATTATTAAAATATTATGTAAATTGATTATTAATTCAATAAAAATTGACAATAAAAAAACCAATTAAACAAATAATTAATAAATCAAATATTAAAACAAATTCCATATTGGTTGTGACACTAATTCTTTATGGATAGAATACATTTACTCACTAAATATATATTGGTAGATTAGTGCCACATAATCTATTTACATATTAATTTAGGCATAAATTGAGTTAAAAAGAGGCAAATTTATGAAAAAAATCAGTTGGGTAACACACGAAGATTATGACATTCCTCTGCCTGAAAATCATAAATTTACTGCCAGTAAGTTTTCAGATTTATATAATGAATTAAAAATTTCAGATTTTTATCATCGTGCAAAAATTCTAAGTCCTCAAAAAGCAAGTGTTGATGACGTTTCTATATGTCATGATTTAGATTACGTATTAAAAATTAAAAATGGTACTTTATCCGATAAAGAAATAAGAAGATTGGGTTTTAAATGGTCAGAAACACTTTCTAATCGTTCCTTTTTAGCAGTTAATGGAACTCTATTAACATGCAAAGAAGCAATTAAGAATGGTATAGCAAATCATTTAGCAGGTGGCACACACCATAGTCATAGAGATTTTGGTTCAGGATACTGTGTTTTTAACGATTTGGCTTATGCTGCATTACATTTAATAAGAGCCCATCAAGTAAAAAAAATATTAATTTTTGACACCGATGTGCATCAAGGAGATGGTACAGCTTCAATCCTTAAAGATAATAATAAAATTTTTACATGTTCTATTCATTGTAAAAATAATTTTCCATTTAGAAAATCAATAAGTGACATGGATGTTGAATTAGATGATAATTTAGAAGATAATGAATATTTAGAAATATTATATCAAACTCTTAATAGTTGTATAAAAAATTTTAATCCTGATTTAGTAATTTTTGATACTGGAGTTGATATTCATGAGAATGATAAATTAGGAAATTTAAAAATAACAACTGAAGGATTATTAAAAAGAGATATTACAGTGTTAGAATTTTTTAAAAATAAATCAATTCCTATTGCGACAGTAATAGGTGGTGGATATTCAAGTGATAAATTAGAATTAGCTAAGAGACATAGTTTAATTTTTAAAGCTACATCAATGGTTTTTAATTAATTACATTTAGTAATATCTACTTGTATAGACTTGTCATTATAGAGATATTCAAAACAAAAATTTTTAAACGAATTAAAATGATTATTTATAATTTTTAAATTTTTTTTATTGTTATCTAAAAAAATATATTCAAATATAATTTTTTCAACAATATCCTTAGAAAAAATTGGTATTGTAATTATTTCGCCATCTTTAAATATTGATTTTAAATAAAATACATCTGAGTCATTATCTACTTTAGAAAATGAATTCTTTTTTATGAGAAAAAGAACATTTTCGTTCCAATCATTCTTTTGAAGATCAAAAAGTATTTTTAAATCATCGAGGTTTATTAATTTATTTGAATCTAAGGCGTGAGTATTTAGTGATAAAAAAATAAAACATAAAAAAAGTAATTTTTTCATAAAAACAAGTGTGAATTAAAGAACGATACTGATAGATATATTAATAATCTATTTATTTTCAAATATTTATGAAAACAAGAAATAAGGGGCTTATATTATCATTTGTAGGGGTTTTAATACTTAGCCCTGATAGTTTATTTATTAGATTAGTAAATTTAGATGATTTTAGTTTGATATTTTATAGAAGTGCTCTACCAATTGTTACGATATTAATTTTTCTCATTTATACTTATAAAAGATCTTTTCTTAAATCATTTTATCTAATTGGTGTACCAGGGATAATCTACGCTATTCTCTATGCTATAACTCATATTTGTTTTGTATATTCAATTCAAAATACTGCTGTAGCTAATACATTAGTTCTAATTGCATCAGCTCCTATTTTTGCTGCATTATTTTCAGTTTTTATACTTAAAGAAATACCTAGTCTTTTTACATGGATAGTGATTTTAATTGCTATGCTTGCAATGATAATAATTGGAATAGGAAGCTTTACAACTACGGGATTATATGGAGATATTATGGCTCTAATTGTAGCAATAGGAATGGGTTTTAGTATGGTTCTTGTTAGATTATTTAAAAATAAAGATTTGGTACCTGCATGTTTATTAGGATGTTTAATATCAGCTCTTTACGCTCTACCATTTGGAATTAACTTTGATTTAAATAATGATCAAATTTTATTTCTTTTCATAATGTGCTTATTAATACTACCTATTCCATTTATGATTTTAACAATTTCTCCTAAATTTGCTCCAGCACACGAAGTAGCTCTAATATTTTTATTAGAAAGTGTTTTAGGTACTGCTTGGGTTTGGTTTGTTATAAATGAAATACCTCCTCTAAATACAATTATAGGAGGAGCCTTACTGCTTGGATCTGTTACAATATTTATTTATCAAACAACTAGAAAAACTAATTAGTTTTTTTAATCTCTCTTCTTTCTCTAATAAAAATATAAATACCGCTAAAAACAATCAAAGATAATCCTAAATAAATCCAAATATCAGGCAAATCACCAAAGAAGGCATAGCCAACAAGTATATTTGTGGAGATCTCAAAATAACCCAAAGGAGCTAGTTTAGAAGCTTCTCCAAGTCTTAAAGAAAGAATTATTAAAAAATGTCCTAAAGTTCCAATTGAAGCTAATGAGATAAGTAATAATAATTGTCTTAAATCTAAATTTATCCAGTAAAAAGGAACAACAAGAGATATAAAAATACAACCTACGATACCCGTAAAAAGCAAAGTAACAACAGCACTATCTGTAAAAGATAATTTTCGAGTATAAATTATGTAAAAAGCATATGAAATTCCTGCTGCAATAGCTGAGAAAGATGCGAAATTAATTTCTATAAAACCTGGTCTTATAATGATCATAACACCAAAAAACCCAATCAAAACTGCAGTCCATCGATGAATTCCAACTTTTTCTTTTAAATAAAAAATTGATAATATTGTCACTATTATTGGAGAGATAAATGCAAGGGTCAAAGCTTCTGCTAAAGTTATAACTGAAATTGCATAAAAGAAAAAAACGGTAGATAAAAATAAAAAAAAACTTCTAAATAGCTGTACTGAAATTGTTTTAGGAAAACTAATTTCTTTTCTAAAAAATATAAATGCTAGTGGAAAACTAACTAAAAGCATAAAAAAATATCTACCCCAAACAACTTGTATGAAATGTATTTCTGAAGATAGATATTTTGCAATACCATCCATGAAAGGTAGTAACAGCCAACCTGATATATTAAGAATATATGCTAACATTAATTTTATTTAAAAGATGATGGATCACAAATCTTACAAATTAAATCTCCAATTGATTTTTTAGGATTATAAGTTTGATAGAAAATGTCTTTTGCAGAAATATTATTTTCAGATAAATATTTTTCTATTTCCCAATAATACCTAAAACATTTTGAACATTGTGCAGCATTTTCTTTATGTGATGGTTTATATACTTCATTCCAAAGTTTGGACATTTCATTTTGCTTATCAGGAGAAATATTTTCTGAAATAATTGATGGAATATCCATAAAACACTTAGCGCATTGTATTTCAGATGTTACATTTTTATATGGTTCATCTTTATAGTTTTTTCCTATAGTAGTTTTACCAATATATTTATCTGAACTACAATTTGGACAAAAAAAATTGATTTTATTGTTAAGCATTTTATTCTATGAATAAATTTTCATAACATTTATAAATAAATAATAGAATTATTATTTATAATGAACCTAAATCTTTCATATCTATTTATCTTTTTTTGGAGTAGTGCTTTTATAAGTGGTCAATTTATTGTGCAATCCGCAAGCCCTTTTGCAGCACTGTGTTTTAGGTTTTGTATTGTAAGTGCATTTTTTTTAATTTTTTCTATTATTTTTAGGGAAAGAATAAGAATAAATCAAAATTTAATCTTTCAAGCTATGATTACTGGAATTCTTTTTCATGGATTTTATTTAGGTGGAGTATTTTTTTCCTATTCTATGGGACTTACTGCAACATTATCTGCGTTAATTGTATGCCTCCAACCTATTTTAACAAATATTCTAAGTGGACCTATTTTAAAAGAAAAAGTTACTGTTACGCAATGGATAGGAATATTTTTTGGTTTTTTAGGCACTATATTAGTTATAGGTTATGATATTGGAACAGAAATCCCAACAATAGGTGTTATTGCTTCTATTGTTGCACTTTTAGGAGCAACTTCAGCTACTATTTGGCAAAAAAAATTTACTCATGAAATAAGTCTTTCAGTTAATAATTTTTACCAAGCATTAAGTGCTGGAATATTTTTATTTATAATTTCACTTTTTTTTGAAATATCATTTATTAATTTTGATACACGTTTTATTTTATCAATTTCTTGGCAGATCATTATGGTATCCTTTGGAGCTTATGCAATTTTAATGTACTTGATAAAAAATGGAACAGCTTCTAAAACATCGAGTCTC
This sequence comes from uncultured Alphaproteobacteria bacterium, assembly GCA_902602885.1. Lineage (GTDB taxonomy): Bacteria > Pseudomonadota > Alphaproteobacteria > HIMB59 > CACPNW01. Next base: position 9,318 of record CACKSM010000018.1, on the reverse strand, counting down.
TTCTTTCTAGTACCTCCAACTACAGCTGTAATGGCTTGGTTTGTATTAGGTGAAAAATTATTATTAATAGATATTATAGGGTTGTTAATTTGTACTTTTGGTGTTTATATAGCAACTCGAACCAATGTGAGTAAAAATGTATATAATTCTTAAAACACTAATCAGTGCAATTATAATTGTTGCTGTTTCAGAAATAGCTAAAAAATATACTTGGACTGCCGCAATTATTGTTTCTTTACCATTGACTTCACTATTGGCATTTGTTTGGTTGTATTGGGATACAAAAGACTATCAAAAAGTTATAGATCTCTCTTATAGCACAATTGTTATGACTGTACCTTCAATAGTATTTTTTATTGTTTTACCAATACTTTTAAAATTTAAACAAAACTTTGTTTTCTCTCTGATAGTTTCAATAATTAGCACTGCAATTGCATATGCTATTTTTATGTTTATAATTAAAAAATTGAATTTTAATTTTTAATTATATTATCTTTATTCATTAAAATTGGCCTTCCATCATGTGCAGTATTTAATGGATAATAATCACCATTATATTTAACACATAATGTTAAACCATTTCTTTTTTCTTTACCTAAATTTACCTCTAAATCGACTATTACTAATTCAGTTTTTTCTAAAACTTTAATAATTTTCATAACTATCCTTTCAAAATATATATAAATATATTTAGTAAGTACTATAAGATGTATCAAGTTTTATGATTAGAGTTTTACTTATATTTATTTTAATATTCTTGATTAAGAATGCTCTAGCTAATGATAAACATATAACCATAGCAAGCACAACTTCTACACACGATACGGGTTTATTAGAATATATTAACAAAAAATTTGAAAAAAAATATAAAATAAAAGTTAGATCATTATCTCTTGGAACAGGTCAAGCAATTAAAGTTGCAATGGATGGAAATGTAGAAATTTTATTAGTTCATCATAAAAAATCAGAGCTAAAATTTATGAATAAGGGATATGGCTCCCTGAGATATGATTTGATGTATAATGATTTTGTCTTGATAGGACCAAAAAAAGATAACAAAACGTGCTCTTCAATTGAAAATAAAATGATTGAAATTAAAAAATCGAAATTGTTATTTGTATCAAGAGGTGATGAGAGTGGAACACACAAAAAGGAAAAAGAGCTTTGGGAACTATCAAATATAAAAATACCATTTAAAGAAAATTGGTATCTCAGTGTTGGTCAGGGAATGGGTTCAACATTATTAATAGCTAATCAAAAGAATGCGTACACTCTTAGTGATCGTAGCACTTGGATAGCTTTTAATAAAAAAGAAAATCTACAAATTGTATGTGAAAATTTACCACCATTATTTAATCAATATGGGATAATTTTAGTAAGCAATAAGATAAATAATAATTTAAATATTGAAGAGGCTAAAAAATATATTGATTGGATTACATCAGAAGAAGCAAAAAAATTGATTAATAATTATCAAGTAAATGGAAAACAATTATTTTTCTTTAATCATAATTAGTTAATTCTACCAAAAAATGTTAATCTTGCATTTTCTGAAAGCATTGTACCCTCTTCTTCATTATAATTAAGTGTTACTAATATTCTTGGTTTTTCAGACTCTACTGGTGTTACACGATGCAAATAATTTCTACCATAAAATAATATAAGAGTACCGGCATCAACATCTGCTTTTTGTGGTAAAATTTTTCTATCTAAAATATCTTTTATATATGATTTATCGATATAGTTTTCAGAAAAATTTCTACCTTTGCTAACATATTCAAATTCACCACCTTTATCTGATGATTGTATCATTAAAGTGATAGCAAATGATGCATTATCAAAATGCCATCCTAGCTGTTGTGATTTTTGATAATAATTATAATTTATGGAAGATAAGGTATCACTGTATGGATAAATATCTTTTAAATTTAAAACACCTTTTAAAAAATTTTTAAAAATATTTGATTGATATAAAATATTTAATTTTGATTGCTGATTTAACAGATCATGAGGAACGCAACCTTTATCACTAACGACCTCTCTATTTAAAGGATCATTCAAGTCACTGAATTTATCTTGTTTATTAAGTAAGATAGTATGATTTTGAGAACAATAGAAAGCTTGATCTTGTAATCCATGTGCTTCAGTAATTAATTCACTCAAACAGTCATTTTTTAAAAAATCATTTAATATTAGTATAGAATTTTTTTTAATTTCATCATTGCAATATTGTATATATTCATCGCTATCTATTGGATGTTTTGAATGATTAACTATATCAATTATGGTATTCATTACTGACTTAATACTTATATACTAAAGTTGTAGATGTTAAATTTAAAAAATTTATATATATTTATTCAATATGGTTTGGAATTTTCAAGATAGTTATACGAAACTACCTAGTATTTTTTATAGTAAAGTTAATCCTGAAAATTTTAGTAATAAAAAATTAGTTTTGTTTAATAGTGATCTTGCAAGGGACTTAAATTTAGATTTTAGTAAATATGATGATGATGAAAAGTGTAATATTCTTTTGGGAAAAAATAAATTAAATAAAAATTACTTTTCTCAAGCTTATGCTGGGCATCAATTTGGAAATTTTACAATTTTAGGCGATGGTAGAGCTGTAATTATTGGTGAACATATTACTAATAATAAACAAAGGGTAGATATACAGTTAAAAGGATCAGGCCAGACACCCTACTCTAGAAATGGAGATGGAAAAGCTGCATTAGGTCCAATGATAAGGGAATATATATTGAGTGAAGCAATGCATAATCTTGGTATATCATCAACCAGGGCACTAGCTGTTATTACTACAGGTGAAAATGTATTGCGTGATAGATTAGAGCCTGGTGCTATTTTAATTAGAGTTGCAAATTCGCATATTAGAGTGGGAACTTTTCAGTTTGGAAGCCTTTTAAAAAATAGAGAGGAATTTCAGAACTTTATATCTTATACAATTTCAAGGCTTTATCCTGATATAGATAATAATAATGATAAATATTTAAAATTTTATGAGACAATATGTGATTTACAAATTAAGTTAGTTGTAGATTGGATGAGAGTTGGTTTTATTCATGGTGTTATGAATACCGATAATATGTCCTTATCTGGTGAAACTATAGATTATGGTCCAGCAGCATATTTGGATGAATATAATCCAAAAAAAGTTTTTAGCTCAATTGATAAAATGGGAAGATATTCTTTTGAAAATCAATCAAAAATAACGTTGTGGAATTTAGCAAGATTTGCTGAAACTTTTCTTCATTTAATTGATTCAAATGAAAAAACAGCAATTAAAAAAATCGAAGATATATTAAATAAATATAAAAAATTGTTTGATCAATCTTGGTTGACAATGATGTCAATGAAATTAAATTTAGATACTAATAATAATAACGAAGAAATTGTTAAAGATTTTTTAGATTTGATGCATATTTATAAACTTGATTATACAAATACATTTTTAGATTTAGAAAATAATACTCTTGATAGAAAGATTTTTAAAAATTGGGAAGAAAAATATAAAAATAATAAATTAAGAAAATTTAAAAATGTAAATCCTCAAATTATACCTAGGAATCATATTGTTGAAGAAATAATTAATGAAGTGTACAGTAATAATTACAGTCAATTATATGAATTTGAAAAATTACTAAAAAATCCTTATGAAAAAATAGAAAATAAAAAATATATTACTCCACCTCTTGAAAGTGAAAAAGTATTTGAAACTTTTTGTGGCACTTAATTAAATAGCTATATTGTATCTAAAATTTTTTTGGAAAGGAAAAATTGGTTTTTCCCTAAATAAATTTTTAATTCTTTTAAAATCTTGGGTAACAAATCCATCTGTTAAAATCATAAAATTATCTGCTTTAAGTTTTTTAAGTTCTGGCGAAAGATATCCTGATTTTACAATCAATATTTTATATTTTTTTAAATTTATATTTAATTCCCTAAAATCACTCAGATAATGAAAAGGTTTTCTGTATTTAGTAAAAATTACTGTGTTATTATTTGAGATTACAATCGCATTATCATTTTTTAGATAAAATTTATCAATTGAGATAAAAATTTTCTTTTTTGAGATACTATCTTTTATGACAATTTTGTTTTTTTTATTTTTTAGCTCTCTAAAAATTTCTTTATTATAAATTCCTGCAAATAGTGTGTTCTCTATCTTGTTTTTAAATACGTGCTCTAATACATCAATTCTACTTCCGACCCCCCCAGCTGTTGGATTATCGCCGCTATCAGCTAAAATTGTAAATTTTTTTTTATTAATAAGATGAAAAACCTTATTTAAGTTATAAGATTTCATATCATAAACTAATTTAAACCGATTATTCCAATAACTTAGTGCTATTTTCTTACATATTCTTTTACCAATCTTAACATCTGTACAATTTACAATTGCTGAAGCTGTTGCTCTATTGGTATCGGCCCAAACATATCCAATAAGTAAATTACAATCATTAATCCCTTTCAACTTATTAAATATATTAAGATTTTTATAAATTTTTTTACATGGCTCAACTATTGTTGATGACATTTCACCTGAAACTAAAACGGGTATTTTTTCCCAAATAATATGATTTTTCTTATTTTTTAATATTCCATTTATTAGCATTTTAATTGATCTAGAATAAGTTTGCTTAACATCAATGTGTGGAGCAGTTTTATAAGCTGCAAAATAATCAATATTTTTTATAATTGTATCAGTCATATGTCCATGAAGATCATAAGATAATGATATTTTACAGTTTTTAGATACTTTAGAGCGAATTTTTTTAATAAAAAAACCTTCGGGATCATTTATACTTTTAACATACATTGCGCCATGCATTAAAAATAAAATACCATCTATTGATGTATGTTTTTTTAAATCATTTATAATATTTTGAATTATTTTTAAAAAAAATTTTTTATCTACCGGTCCACCAGGTAAACTACGATAAAATTTACTAGGCATAAAAGTAATATTCTTATATTTTGAATAATTAAAATCTATATATTTTAAAAGCTTTTTATCACTTAAAATTTCAAAATCATTTTCATCTTGTATTAATGTTGAGTAAGAACAACATTCAGTACTTATCCCACAAATGAAAATTTTTTTTTTATCCACTAATTAAAATTAAGTACTAAGTTTATTTTTTGAAAATATATCAACTAGATAAACTAAAATAATATGATGAGACATTTCAATAAAATTATATTGATCAGAATTTATATGAAAATTAACATTCCCACATTTTGATAGTGGATTATTTTTTTTAAAACCACTCAAAGTAATCAATTGGATTGAATTTTTTTTACAATATTTGGCTGCATTAACAATGTTTTTTGAAGTTCCACTACTGCTAATCAAAATCATCATATCATTTTTATTTAGATAGGCCTTGATTGCTTCTACTACCCAATTTTCATAACCATAGTCATTTGCAAAACATGTTATTAAATTTGCATTATTAAAAGTAGATGAATTAACTCTAGCTACTTTTGCAAAGTCTACACTAACATGACTAGCTATTGAAGAACTGCCTCCATTACCAACTATATAAACTTTTCCTTTTTGCTTTTGAGTTTTTTTAATTAAATTAATTGATTTTTTAAATAATTTGTCATCAGTATCTAATAGCAAATTAAAAATAGACTTGCTGTAATTATTAAATTGCTCTCTATGTTTCATTATTTTTAATATTATCTATTTTTGCTGCTAAAATAAAATCATTTATTGATAATCCATTTATAGCATGTGTATGAATCATTAGTAAACAATATCCCCAACCAATAGATATATCAGGGTGATGACCTTCTGTTTCTGCAATTTCTCCAACTTTGTTTGCAAATGATATTGCTTTATTAAAATTACTAAATTTAAATTTTTTGAAAATCATCTCTTGATTATCATTAACTGACCATTCATTAAGTTCAGATAAAAATTTACTAATTTCTTGATAATCTAATTTAGGAGTATTCCCATTGCATGGTTCACACTTTCCTGAAGATAAAGTTTTATTCATAAAATCTAGCACCTTGTTGATTTAATTCAATGGAATATAAACTAGTTGTGGCTGTTATGTACAAAATATTTCCTTCCACTCCTCCAAATTCTAAATTTGATACTAATTCAGGTATTACAAGTTGCCCAATTAATTCATTTTGAGGATTAAAACATTTAATTGCTTTTCCAGCACTTGTCCAAACATTACCATCTTTATCACATCTGAAACCATCCGAGAAAAAGGGTTTAAAATCATAAATTAATTTTCTATTTTTGGGTGCTCCATCAATCATATCATAAACATACAAATGCTTGATATTTTCTCCTGTATCAGCAACATATAATTTTTTTTCATCTGGAGATATAGCAATACCATTGGGTCTATCAAGGTCGTCAATTATAACTTTTAAAGTATTTAGTTTAGGGTCAAAAGAAAACACATTACAGCTACCATATTCTTGCTCACCAGGATAACCCTCATAATCTGATAGAATACCATAAGGTGGATCTGTAAACCAAATTGTATCATCCGATTTAACAAATAGGTCATTTGGAGAGTTAAGTTTCTTACCATTATAACTATCAACTAAGACTTCCACTTCTAAATTATCATTAGTTTTATAGATACATCTTCCCCCATGTGAACAAGAAATTACATTCTCTTCTTTATCGATAGTATTTCCATTACAATAGTTGGAGGGATTTTTATATTCAGATACTAAATTATTTGATAACTTTAGCATCCTGTTATTTGGTATATCGCTCCAGACTAATGTATCTAAATGAGGAATATAAGCCGGTCCTTCACCCCATAACATTCCAGAAAAAATTTTTTTAACTTCATTAGTCTGTAGATAACTATTAAATTGATCAGTATTATCTATAGGTTCATTATATTTATTTATGTATGCATGACTTGGATTTCTAGGATCTAATTCAGCAGGTATTAATTTTTTATCTGACATATTATACTTCTACACCTTTTTGTTTTTTTTGTTTATCGATTAGTTGTTTTGGAAAATTTTTTGCTCTTAATTTAATTTTTGCATCTTTTTCAATTAATTTAATAATACTAGTACTAAATGACCTTTTACCTAAAATTTTCATACCAAGTCTAAATTTTTTACTTAGATAATTTCCTAGCTCTAATTTTATATTTTTTCCAAGTTTATTAAAAAGGTTTATATCTTTATTGGCTAGATCCATTGTAAATCCAACATCATAACTGCCTCCAAGTATGACCTTTGTTTCAGTTTCATTTACAAAACTATTCCCAGAGCTTATTTTTATCGCTTTATAGGTTAAACCTAAGTCAATTTTATTTTTTTTTGCAACACTCAAAGCCTCACCTATACCTACTAAATTTAATGATGCTAAATAATTTGTAATTACTTTTAATATTGAGGCATTTCCAATTTTTCCACAATATAAAATTTCATGACCAAGCAATGATAAAATTGGAAAACATTTTTTGAAAGTTGATTTTTTACCTGCAGCTAAAATAGATATATTCCCTGATTTAGCTCTATGTTCTCCTCCGGTAATAGGGCATTCTAATACTTTCCCTCCTTTAGTAGTTACTTTTTTGGATAAACTTATCATATCGTTTTTATCTGTAGTACTCATCTCAATCCAGATATGTTTTTTATTTAAATGTTTTAATATAGTCTTTAAAACTTTACTTACTGCTTTTGGTGAAGGTAAACAGGTTATTATAATATCACTCTTTTCAGTTAATTCTTTTAAGGTTTTACAAGGCTTGTTTTTTAGATTTTTTAATCTTGAATAAGATTGATTATTTTTATCATACACAAATACATTATTATTTGATTTTAATAAATTATTTGCAAGATTTGATCCAACATTTCCAATTCCTATGAAACCAATAGATTCCAGTTTCATAAGTCAATAGTCATACCATCATATCCAGGTTTAACATTTGGTGGGCACTTTGTTATTAATTCTTTTTCATCTAGTAAAGCTGTCATATGAGTAAAAATAGTTTGTTTAGGTTTAATATATGAAATGAAATCCATTATTTGATCAAATCCAGCGTGTGAAGGATGTGAATCCTCTCTTAACAAACCAACTATCCATAGATCTAGATTTTTTAATTTATCAATATCTTGATTATAAAATTTTTTTAAATCTGTGGAATAAGCAAAATTTCCAATCTTGTATGTTTGAACATCAATTGATCCATGATTATGTTTAAATGTTTCAATATTTATATTTTGGAAATTTATACTAGAATCTAATTCTTTAATTTCCATAAATGGTAAATAATCTTTTTCTCCTTTAAAAATATATTTATAATTTGTTTCCATCTCAGGAATCATTTCTTTTGGCATATATGCTGGAATAATTTTTTTATTAATTAAAGACATTGCTCTCATATCTGGAACTCCTGATGTATGATCAGAATGAATGTGAGTGTAAAGTACTGCATCAATATTTGTGCATTTTGCGTTATAAAGTTGCTGTCTAAGATCTGGACTAGTATCAATTAAAATATTTGTATTTTTATATTCAATAAGTACTGATGATCTTGTTCTAAAATTTCTTTTATTATTAAGATCAATATTACCATGTCTATTCCATGCTAAAGGTGATCCGAAAGAACCTCCACAACCTAACATAGTAATTTTCATTACAAATAATTATCTCTTTTAGCTTTCGTAAACAAATTAAAAAAATTATTATCAGTGATTTTTTCAAATTCTTCTAAGGATAATTTAAAAAATTTTGCTAAATATTCTGCAGTATATTTTACAAAAGATGGCTCATTAACCTTACCTCTCATGGGTTCAGGAGCTAAAAATGGGCTATCAGTTTCAATAAGTATAGAATCTAATGGAGCGTCTTTTATTATATCTCTTAAATTTGATGCATTTTTAAATGTTATTATTCCAGAAATAGAAATGTAGTAGTTATTCTCTAAACAAAAATTTAATAGTTGATTTGAGCCGGTGAAACAGTGAAAAATTAATTTTAAATTATTTGATTTATAATTTTTTAAAATATCTACAATTTCTTTTTCAGAATTTCTTTGATGAATGATAATTGGTAATGAATGCTTTATTGAAGCTTCAATGTGCGTTTCAAAAGATCGTGTTTGTTCTTTGAGAAAATTATCATTATGATACAAATCAATGCCTGTTTCGCCTATTCCTATTACTTTATCGTTATTACAGTATTGATCAAAGTTTTGTAATTCAATTTGGTTCATTGATTGAACATCACTTGGATGAAGTCCATATGAGAGATAAATAGAGTCATAATTTTTTATTAAATTTAAATGGTCC
>CACKSM010000017.1 GCA_902602885.1 uncultured Alphaproteobacteria bacterium | reverse complement strand
ATAAATGCATATTTTTTTCCATCCTTATTTGATCTTTCTTTAATATCTAAAATAGCACCGCAAGCTTTAATAACATTTGAGTCATAGCTTTCTGAATAATTTCTGAAAGAAATAATATTCTCTAATTCAAAAAACTTTTTTGGATAATGATTTAATGGGTGATCAGAAAAATAAAATCCTATAACCTCTAATTCGTTAGATAGAATTTCTGCATTATTCCATTTTTCATAATTTTGATTAAATAAGTTTTTATCTTCAAAAGAAATCTCATTTTCTTCAAAAAGCATGTCTTGATTGATATTTTTCTCTCCTCCAAATAATTCAACAAATTTTGGTACATTATTAAATAATTTCGATCTGTTAGCTTCAATACTATCAAAAGCTCCGGCCTGAACAAGTTTTTCAAGTTGTCTTTTGTTTATTACCTCCTTTGAAACTCTATTCATAAAATCAATGATACTTTTAAATTTGCCATTTTTATTTCTTTCATCAACCATGCTAGAAATAGATTTTATACCAACACCTTTAATTGCTGCTAATCCAAATCTTATTGATTTTAAGTTGTCATTAATTTCAATTGAAAATAAAGGATCAGAAAAATTTATATCTGGCTTTAAAAAATTGATATTTAATCTTTCTATTTCTTGTTTAAGTAAAATAATTTTTTCTGTTCTATCTATAGAATAGTTTAAAGTTGCTGTAAGAAATTCATGAGGAAAATTTGCTTTTAGATAAGCAGTTTGATAAGATATTAAAGCATATGCTGCTGCATGACTTTTATTAAAGCCATAACCTGCAAATTTATCAACTAAATCAAATATTTTTGAAGCTTCTTTTTTATCAATATTATTTTGAACAGCACCTTCTATAAATCTTGATTTTTGCATATCCATTTCTTTTTGAATTTTTTTTCCCATTGCTCTTCTTAGTAAGTCTGCTTCACCTAAAGAATAATTTGATAAAACTTGTGCAATCTGCATTACTTGTTCTTGATAAACAATAATTCCATATGTTTCTTTTAAGACGTCTTCTAACATAGAATGAAGATATTTGATTTCTTCACGTCCATGTTTTCTATTACAAAAAGAGGGAATATTATCCATTGGTCCAGGTCTAAACAAAGCAACTACAGCTATTATTTCTTCAAATCTATCTGGTTGTAATTGTCGAAGAACACTTCCCATACCATTGCTTTCCAATTGGAAGATTCCAACTGTGTCACCTTTACTTAACTGATCATATGTTTTTTTGTCATCTAGAGGTATGTTATTTATTAAAAAATTCTTACTCTCTTTAATTACCAATTTTATACAGTCATCAATGATTGATAATGTGGTTAATCCAAGAAAATCAAATTTTATTAAACCTGCTTCTTCAACGTATTTCATAGAAAATTGTGTTGCATTTGTATTAGTATTTTGATCTTTGTATAAAGGAACTACTTTAGATAATTTTTCATGACCAATAACAACTCCTGCAGCATGTGTTGAAGCATGTCTGTGAGTTCCTTCAATTTTAAGACTTACATCGATAATATTTGAAATTCTTTCATCACTGCTTATCCTTTCCTGTAGACTTCTCTCAGATTTAATTGACTCACTTAAAGTCAGTGGATTTGATGGATTAAAAGGTATTAGTTTAGCAAAAGAGTCTACCTCTCCATAAGGTACTTCTAAAACTCTACCAATATCTCTAACAGCAGCTCTAGATGCAAGTGTTCCAAATGTAATTATATGAGCAACACATTCACTTCCATATTTATTATTTACGTATTCGATAACTTCATCTCTTCTAGTTTGACAAAAATCTATGTCAAAATCTGGCATTGACACTCTTTCTGGATTTAAAAATCTTTCAAATAACAATTCATATTCTAATGGATCTAAATCTGTTATCCCTAAACACCAAGCTACTAAACTGCCGGCGCCTGAACCTCTTCCAGGACCAACAGGGATGGATTGCTCTTTAGCCCAATTAACAAAATCTGCTACTATTAAAAAATATCCAGCAAACCCCATTCTAATGATGATTTCATTTTCATATTTCAATCTATCTGTGTAAATTTCTATATTATTAATATTCTTTTCTTTTATTTTTTTTTCAAGTCCCAATTCTGAGGTTTTTAATAAAAAATCTTCTGCTGATAGATCTAAATCATTTTTAAATTCCGGTAATTTTGGTTTTGTTGATTCAGGAAAATAATTACAAGATAGAGAAATATTTAAATTATTCTGTATTATCTCAGGAATATCTTCAAAATTTTCATACATTTCTTCATTTGACTTAAAATAAATATTTTCATTAGAAGTATTTCTTTGAGAATTGTTAATTGTAGATTTTTGAGCAATACAAAGTAATGCATCATGAGCTGAATAATCATCTTTATTAGCATACTTTATATTATTTGAACCAATAAGCGGTATGTCAAATTCATTTGATAAATTTATAAATTCTTTTTCAAAAACATCGATATTTTGATCATTTATTCTTTGAATTTCAAAAAGAAAATTTTTCTTAAAAACTTTTTTAAAATTATTTATCAATTGAATGATATCTTTTTTTTTATTTTCTTTGTTTAATAAAAGTAAAGGATTTAATTCCCCACCTATATAACAGAATAAACCTTCAGAAAATTTCTCTAATTGCGAAAAGTATATACCAACATTATTTCCTTCATTAAGATGAGAAAGTGAGCTTAATTGTAATAGATTTCTATACCCAATTTCATTTTTGACTAAAAATGTTACTTGGGAAATTTGATTATTTACAATAATATCTAATAAATTTATTGAAGTTCCAATTATAGGTTGAATATTATTTTTTACACATTCTTTGGAAAATTCAAAGACTCCAAACATATTGTTATTATCTGTAATAGCGATTGCAGGCATGTCATTTTTTTTAGCTAGATCAACTAAATTTGTAATTTTTAAAGTACTTTCAGATAAAGAATATGAAGATAAAGATCGTAAATGAATAAAAGGATTATTCATTCTTTAAATGTATTTTCTTATTTTTAAAATAATAAATTTCATCAGCTAATAAAGAATAAGTTTTGTTATGAGTAACATATACTAAAGTTTTTTTATTTTGTTCGATATAATTTATAAAAAATTTAAAAATATTGTTAGCAGTATCTTCATCAAGATTTCCAGTCATCTCATCAGCTAAAATTAAATCTGGATTATTTACTAAAGATCTTGCAATAGTGACTCTTTGCTGCTCTCCTCCTGATAATTTTAAAGGTTTATAATTTATCCTTTCATCTAAACCAAATTCAAGAAGTAGTTTTTTAGAAATTTCATAACTTTTCTTTTCATTTTTATTTATTAATAATGGAAGCATAACATTCTCGATGACAGTGAGTTCAGGAATCAGATGAAAAAATTGATGAATAAAACCAATTGATAATCCTCTAATTTTATTCGTTTCAACTTTAGAACATAAAGAAATATCTTTATTCTTAAAATAAAAGCTTCCATCATATTCTGAATCAAGTAAACCAATAATATTCAGAAAAGTTGTTTTGCCTGAACCTGAAGGCCCAACAATTGAAACTTTAGTGTTTTTCTTTAATTTAAAATTTAAATTTTTAATTATCTTAATTTTTGAATTATTTTCATTTGTATAATTTTTACAAAGATTGGCTATCTCTAATAAATATTTATTATTCACTTCTTAAACTCTTAACAGGGTCTATTCTAGCTGAACTTAAAGCTGGAAAAATAGTTGATATAATTGATATGATTATTGCTACACAAAGTACGTAAACTACCTCATTTACGCTAATTTTAGAAGGTAAAGATGATAAATAATAAACTTCTTCAGAAAACAGTTTTGTTCCAAGTAAATATTCTAAAAAACTTTGAATTGATTTAATATTTATTGTGAAAAGAATTCCAATTATTAATCCTATTAAAGATCCTATTAAACCAATTGAGATTCCAATAGTAAAAAATATTTTTATAATACTTTTATTACTCATTCCAATAGTTTTTAAAATACCAATATCTTTGTTTTTTTCTTTTACAAATATAATTAATCCTGAAATTATATTTAATGATGCAACTAAGATAATTAAAGAAAGAATAATAAACATAACATTCTTCTCCACCTTAAGTGCATTTATTAAAGTTTTGTTTTGATCCTTCCAAGATATTGAATAAAAATTTAAAAGGAGATTAGATGATTCTAATTCTACTTTATTTTTAAATAATTCAATTTCATTAGGAGATGATGTAAAGAATTCAATTTTGTTATATATATCTTCATCATATAAGAGTAATTTTCTAACAAGCTCTGAAGATAAAAAAATTAAATTTGAATCATATTCATATAAACCTAGATCAAATACACCTACTACCTCTAATGTTTTAAATCTTGGAATATTTCCTAATATTGTTTTATCAGTCTTTGGAATTGCAATTTTAACTTTATCTCCCACGATTAAATTCATTTCATTCGCTAAAGAATCTCCAATTAATATTTCACTTTTTGGATTTTGAATTAATGCACCTCTATTAATTGAATTAAACAAATAATGATTTTTATCATATTCGTCATAGCCCTTGATCATAACACCTTTTGAGTTATTTGATTTTATAATTAATCCATTTGTTTCAATAGATTTGTAGTGTTGGTAAAAAAAAGAATTATCAATATTCAATATGAGTTCATCAGCTTGCTTATTTGTTATCTCATTATCAAAACTATAAATATTAAGGTGTGAATTAAGTCCAATGATTCTGTTAGTTAAATCAATTCTAAAACCATTCATAACTGACATTACTATAATAATTGCTGCTACTCCTAAACTAATACCTATTATTGAAAACCAAGCGAAAATAGACACATAGCCATCAGATTTCTTTGAGAATAAAAACCTAAAAATCAGTAATCGTTCTGATTTAGAAATCATCTATTTTTTTAACTTATTATTAATAAAATCAATTACACTACTGGATGAAATTTTTTTACTTTGATTATTTTGGCGATTTTTTATTTCTACTAAATTATCTTTGAGATCTCTTTTGCCAATAATAATTTGATATGGTGTCCCAATTAACTCATTATCAGATAATTTTTTTCCTATACTGCAGATTCTATCATCTAAAATGACTTCAATATTATTTTTCATAAAATATTCATAATATTCTAATGATTTTGTGGCACAATCTTGATCTTCTGGCATTAAATTAACTATGGAAACTTTAAATGGAGCAACCTCTAAAGGCCACTTAATTCCTTTTTCATCATGAAAAGCTTCTATTATTGCACCCACAAGTCTTGAAACGCCAATGCCATATGATCCCATATGTACTGGAACATTTTTCCCACTTTTATTTTGAACAAATGCATTTAATTTCTCAGAATATTTTGTTCCAAAATAAAATATATGACCCACTTCAATGCCCTTAGAAATTTTTAAATCTTCATTTGAAATTGGGCAATTTTTTTCATCATGTTGATCATCAACTGCAGCATAAAATGACTGCAACTCATTTGGGTCTATAGTTTCAGGGTTTAGTGTTTCTAATTTTTTATCATAATAAAGTGTACTTTCACCAGTCTTAGCTAGTATTTGAAATTCATGACTTAAGTTACCTCCAATTGGCCCTGTTTCTGCTCTTAAAGAAATTGGTGTTAAACCCATTCTAATAAAAGTTTTTATGTATGCTTTAAACATATTGTCATAAGATTTTTTTGCTTCGCTTTCATCAAGATCAAATGAATAATTATCCTTCATTAAGAATTCTCTTCCTCGCATTACTCCAAACCTAGGCCTAACTTCATCTCGGAATTTCCATTGAATATGATAAAGATTTTTTGGAAGATCTTTGTAAGAATTTATATGTGATTGAAATATATCTGTAATTAATTCTTCATTTGTTGGGCCGTAAAGCATTTCCCTTCCACTTCTATCTGTAATCCTCAACATTTCTTTTCCATAATCATCGTATCTTCCTGATTTAATCCATAAATCAGAAGATTGAATCGTGGGCATAAGCAATTCTACTGCTCCTGCATTATTTTGTTCCTCTCTAACAATCTGTTCAATTTTTTTTAATACAAGTAGACCTAAAGGTAACCAGGAATAAATACCGGTACTAGATTGTTTAATCATGCCAGCTCTGATCATTAATTTATGTGAAATTATTTCAGCATCTGATGGCGCATCTTTAATAGTGGGAAGAAAAAAGTTAGAATATTTCATTTATTAAATATATTTGATAAATCAAATCCAAATAAAATCAAAAAAAATAAAATTAAAGCTGATATTAATGAAGTTGCTATAAATTTTATTAGAAGATACGGCTTACTTGGAGCGCTTTTTGCATGTCCAGATTCTACTTTTTGGGGCACTTTTATCTTAATTGGTAGGAGTATGAAAAATAAAATCCACCAAACAAGGATAAAAATTAGAACATGAGTAAATAGTGCCATTAAGATCGTATTAAATGAACTTCAATTTCTGGTTTTTTTTGAATTGAATTTTTTATAATCTTTCTAAAACTACTTTTAACTAAGTCAGATACTATAACATCTGATGATTTTTGATCTTTGTTAAGTTTTGTATAGTTTTCTATAAAAAGCATTTTAAAATCATTTTTAATATTTTCTTCATCTATTCCTGGCAATCCTTTTAAGGTAATTAACATATCTTTATTAATTGAATAGTCATCATCATTGATAATTAAAGAAATTAAAACTATCCCCTCAAATGAATATTTCCTTCTCTCTTTAATAAATGCAGACTCAGAGTCGTAAAGATTTTTACCCTCAACAATTAACTTTCCAGTTTCAAATTTTTCTACAATTTTAGGTTCACCTGGTGCAATTTTGAGACATTTTCCATTTTCTAAAATTTTAGTAAATGGTACTTGAGATGAGTAAGATAATTGTTTATGCGCCTCTAGATGCATGGGTTCACCATGCACAGGAATAGATAAGTACGGTTTTGTCCAATTATACATTTGTTTTATTTCATCTGCATAACCATGACCTGAAACATGTACTAGATCGTCATCAGCAGTTACTATCTCAACTCTTTGTCTAATAAGTAAATTCTTTAAATTATTTATTGATTTTTCATTACCAGGAATATCTCTAGAGCTAAAAATTACTACATCTTCAGGCTCTAAATGTAAATGTTGATGAGAATTATAAGCTATTCTGAAAAGGGCAGATCTTTTTTCACCCTGACTACCAGTACAAATTATGACTAAATTTTCTCTTGGTATATAAGAAGCTTCATCTTCACTGATAAAAATTTCATCATCCGAAACATAACCACATTTTCTTGCTACCTCGATATTTTTTTTCATACTCCTACCAACAAGAGCGACCTTTCTTTTATTTTTTTTTGCTGCTTGAATAATATTTTTCATTCTTGCAATATTTGAAGAAAAACATGTAACAACAATTCTATTAGAAAATCTTGAAAATACACTTGTCAGTTCATCCCTAACGTCATTTTCAGATTGTGATTTACCAGGCACATTTGCGTTAGTAGAGTCACCTATTAAGGCAAGTAATCCATCATTTCCTAATTTTTCAAATTTTTCTTTTGAAAATGAGTCTCCTAAAGTAGGTGAATGATCTATTTTCCAATCAGCAGTATGAAGTAATGAGCCATATGTTGTTTTAATTACAATTGCAGTTGGCTCAGGAATTGAGTGTGTAGTTGGAATAAAACTTATATCAAAATTATTAAGTATTAATTTCTTTTCTAGATTTATCTCTTCTAAAGTAAATCCTTCTACTTTATTGAATTCTTTTAGCCTATTTTCGATTAGAAATTTTGCAAATTTACTTGCATATACTGGACATTTAATTTTATTTGCTAAGAACGCTACAGCTCCTGCATGATCTTCATGACCATGGCTGATAATAATTGCCTCGAGATTATCTTCTAAACTTTCAATATGATCAATTTTTGGTACTAATAAATCTACACCAGGAAACTTTTCATCTGCAAATGAAAGACCTAAATCTATCATTATCCATTTTCCATCACATCCGTAAAGATAACAATTTGCACCTATTTCTCCAATACCTCCAAGAGATAAAAAATGTAGTCCTTCATTAAAATCATTTAGTTGTAAATTATTACTCATAAAAATGTTTGTTACCGATTTCTTTTATTCCTTCTAATGTCAAATGTTCCATATATATAGGTTTATAAATAATTTTATCCCTAAATATCTTACCTAGACCACCCGTAATATAGACTTTAGGCTTAAAGTTATTCTCCTTAATAATTTGCTTTAATATGCCATTAACTGCATGCAAATAACCAAAATAGAAACCTGATTGAATAGAAGCTGATGTATTATTATTAACAATTTTATTTGATTTTGAGAGTTTTGAAGTTTTTATTAATTCAGCATTTTTTAAAAGTGTCTCCATTGAAAGATTTATACCTGGAAAAATTAATCCACCTGAATATTGATTATTTTTAATGACATCAAAAGTAGTAGCTGTACCAAAGTCGAGAATTATACAGTCTTTGATTTTCTTACTATATACATAGGCATAGTTTGCTATTCGATCACTCCCAATTTGATTTAAATTATAATTGATACTATTTCTGAATGATATTTTTTTGGGATTAATTACATAAAATTTGAATTTATTTTTTTGAAAAATATTTTTAAAAATTAAATTTAAAGATGGTACAACAGAGGATAAAATACAAAATCTATCTTTAAGATTATTAATCAACTTTTTGTTAGATTTAAAAAATTTATTTATTTCTTTTTTTGTAATATTGATTTTTTTTTCTGTTTTTAATCTAATAATTTTAATTAATTTATTTTTTGTATAAAAACCTATAACTATATTCGTATTACCTGCATCTATAACAATCATTAAATTATTCTAGCATTATATATATTTTCAAAATTAATATTATTCTTTAAAGTGATTGAACCATCAGGGTTAAGATTATGAAATATTCCTTGTTTTACATTTTGTTCATCAATTTTTAAATTAATATTGCTTCCTAAATATAATAATCTACTTTTATATTCAGTCATAATTTTTTCATGGTTATTTAGCAGTTGTTTAAAATTTTTAAAATACTCTTCCATAATTTCATATACAAAATAAAAATTATTAATTTCTTTATTGTATTTATTAATATTAGTTGTTGGATAATTTTTAATTTTTGGAGAAGATACTATATTAACTCCAAAACCAGTATTGATATATTTATCACTTTTGATACTAAATATTTCAGAAATGATTCCAGAAATTTTTTCTTTATTAATTAAAATATCATTTGGCCATTTAATTTGAGTTTTAACATTACAAATATTTTCAATCACAGAGCAGATAATATTAGTAATAAAAGCATTATTTAAAAAATGATTTTCTATTGGCAATATATTTTTAGATAAAATAGATATATAGACATTATTTTTTGGACTTTCCCAAGTTGTTCCTCTTCTTCCAAATCCTTTTTTTTGTTCATTTGCCATCAAACATATATCTCTATTATAAATAAGTTTTTTAACCTCTGACATTGTAGTGTCTACGGATTCAATAAAATGAAAATCAAAATTGTTTTTATCTAATAGATTTTTAATTTTATCTAATGACATTAATCAAATGGTCAAACTTGCTGATATATTAATCAATAAAGACGGATAAAATATAAAACAAATAATTACAAACAAACTTAAGGACAGAATAATTTTTGATTGCAAAGAAATTTGAAAATTAATTATTCCTTCACTTTTAATTTCATCAAAATACATTATCTTAATAATTCTTAAATAATAAAAAGCAGAAATAACACTAGCTAGGACACCAAGAACTGAAAGCACATATAATTCTTGTTCAATTGCAGCAATGAAAACATAAAACTTTCCAAAAAATCCTATAAAGGGTGGGATGCCAGCCATAGATAGCATTATTATTGAAATAGAAAGACTAACGATTGGATTACTTTTACTTAACCCTTTTAAATCACTTATATTAATTAAATATTCATTTTTAACTTTTAACGAAAGTAAAATAGCAAAAATTGCAACATTCATTATCATGTATGAAAACATATAAATTGATGCTGCTTTAATTCCATCATCATTTGCGGCAACTAAAGCTATTAAGATATAACCTATATGTCCGATAGAACTATAAGCTAATAATCTTTTAATATTTGACTGTGCTATAGCCGCTACAGCTCCAAGAAACATTGAGGCTATTGATAAAAATAAAATTATTTGACTCCATTCTAAGTAAAAATTTTCAAATGGCACTAAGCAAAAACGATAAATTAAAGCTACTGCAGCAATCTTAGGGACAATAGCAAAAAAACCTGTAATTGAGTTTGGAGCTCCTTCATAAACATCAGGAGTCCACATATGGAAAGGTACGGCTGAAACCTTAAAAGCCAAGCCTACCATCACAAATACAAGACCAAATATTAGACCTAAATTTAAATTATCATATTTTGATAAATAGAAACTTATATCATCAAAATTCATTGAACCAGTAAATCCATAAATTAAGGAGAAACCGTACAAAAGTATACCAGACGATAATGCTCCTAAAATAAAGTATTTTACTCCTGACTCAGCTGATGAGATTGAATCTCTTTTTATTGCTGCAGCAACATATAGAGATAAACTTTGTAGTTCTATTGCTAGATACATGGACATAAGATTATTTGAAGCAATCATTAACATCATCCCAAGTGTAGAAAATAAAAATAAAACAGGAATTTCAAAATTTTTAAGCTTAATGCCTAAGAAATATTCTTTAGAAATGATGATACTAGCTATAGATCCTAATATAGCTAAAATTTTAAAAAAATTTATAAAAGAAGAGTGGCTAAATAAACTTTTATAATTTGCAAAATTTGATCCACTATCATAGTAAACAAGCAAAATGGTTAATAATAAAACGAAAACTGCTAGATTGGAAGTTTGTCTAAATGCATTCTTTTTTAAAAAAAGCCCAAAAAGTAAGCAAACAAAAGAAGAGCATGCTAAAAAAATTTCGGGTATAAAAAAAATATTGTAAATATTATTTAGCATTGGCTATTTCATAGTTTGTTATAATCAGTTCAAGTGATAATCTCATAGGATCTAAAAATAGATTTGGAAATATTCCAAGTAATATTACTGAAATTGCTAAAGGAATTAATATGATTTTCTCTCTTGTGTTTATATCTAAAATATCTGCAAGTTTATTATTAGTTATGGTGCCAAAAATAATTCTTTTATAAAGGTATAACATGTAAACAGCAGATAATATTATTCCAAAAGCCGCGCCAATAACAACGTAACTTGAAAATTTAAATGCGCCAACAATAACTAAAAATTCTCCGATAAAACCACTAGTTCCAGGCAATCCAACTGATCCCAGCATAAAAATCATGAATACTGTTGCATAAAGTGGCATTCTTTGAACTAATCCTCCGTAAAATTCAATTTCTCTAGTATGCATTCGATCATAAATAACACCAACACATAAAAATAAAGCTGCTGAAACTAGTCCATGACTAATCATTTGCATCATTGCTCCTTCTAAGCCTTGTTGATTAACTAAGAAAATTCCAATTGTTACAATTCCCATATGAGCAACAGATGAATATGCAATTAGTTTTTTAATATCAGTTTGTGCTAGTGCTACTAAGGAAGTGTATACTATGGCAACTATACTTAATGTCATAATTAAAGGAATAAAAAACTCTGTTGCTTCTGGAAGCATGCCTAAAGAGAAACGGATAAAGCCATATCCACCCATTTTTAAAAGTACTCCGGCTAAAATAACAGATCCAGCTGTTGGAGCTTCAACATGGGCATCGGGCAACCATGTATGAAACGGCCACATAGGAATTTTAACTGCAAAGGAAGCAAAGAAGGCAAGCCATAGAAACAATTGAGTATTATAGGAAAAATAATTACCTTGTAAGAATTCAATACTCATTGAACTTGTATTTCTGTACATCACAATAATAGCAATCAACATGAGTACTGACCCCAAAAGAGTGTAGAGAAAGAATTTAAAAGAAGCATAGATTCTTCTATTACCTCCCCATATACCTATGATTAGATACATTGGTATTAATACTGCTTCAAAAAAAATATAAAATAAAAGTATGTCTATAGAAGCAAACATTCCAATCATTACAGTCTCTAAAAATAAAAAAGAAAGCATGTATTCCTTGACTCTTTTTTTTATATTGTTCCAACTAGCTAAAATACAAAGTGGGGTCAAAAATGTACTTAGTAAAATCATAAAAAGTGAGATACCGTCAACTCCAACATGATAGAAGAAATTAAAATCATCAAACCATCTAAATTTTTCTTCATATTGATAAGACGGATTGGAATAATCAAATTGTAACCAGAGTATTAAACTTAAAATAAATGTTCCTAATGTTGCTAGTAAAGCAGCCCATTTAATATTAATTGATGTTAATTCATCTTCTTTAATAAAAAGAATAATTAAAGCACCAATTAAAGGTAAAAAAATTATTACTGATACTAATGGCCAGTCAATCATTTAGTAATATAAAAACCATGTTAAAATTATTACTAAACCTCCAAGCATAGCAAAAGCATAATGAAACAAATACCCTGATTGAAACAAACTTACATAAGATGAAGATTTTGAAATAATCCAGGAGACCCCGTTTGGTCCTAAACCATCAATAGTTTTTTCATCTCCTTTTTTCCAGAAAAAGTTTGCCAATTTGAAAAAAGTTAAAACAAATATTTTATGATATAGCTCATCCACATACCATTTATTTTTAGAAAGAGAATATAAAGGATCTAAGTTATAGGAAAGATTTTTTGCTCTGTTTAAATTATTTGAATATATCAACACACAGACAAGAATTCCAATTGCAACAGCCGATTTTGATATTAATGATTGCGTAAGAGGAAGATATTTATGCGAGCTTTCTGTTAATAATATTGCATTATCCCAAAATTCTTTTTTATAATATCCAATAAAATAATCAGCAAATAATATTCCAGAAAAAATAGAACCAATTGCAAGAATAAATAATGGAACTGTCATTACTAAAGGTGATTCATGGGCGTGATTATATGTTTTATTATTTGATCTATTTTCACCATGAAATGTTAAGAATAATAATCTCCATGAATAAAAAGCAGTAAGTAAAGCAGTTAAAATACCTACTAAATATGCAAAGTATGCTATTCCATTTGAAGTATAGAAAGCATTTTCTAAAATACTTTCTTTTGAATAGTAACCAGATAGATATGGGAAACCAATAATTGCAAGAGATCCAATCCACATCATTGTAGCAGTAAAAGGTATTTTTTTGAAAAGTCCCCCCATTTTTCTCATATCCTGTTCATGATGCATTGCGTGAATTACAGAACCTGCAGAAAGAAACAGAAGAGCTTTAAAAAAGGCATGGGTTGTTAAGTGAAATATTGATGCATTATAAGCTCCTACACCTGCTGCAAAAAACATATATCCTAATTGACTGCATGTTGAATATGCAATGACTCTTTTAATATCATTTTGCGTTAAGGCTATAGAGGCAGCAAAAATAGCTGTGGCCGCACCAATAAAAGTAATGAATAGATTAGTAAATGTAGCAAATTCATAAAGAGGACTCATTCTTGCAACTAAGAATACACCAGCTGTTACCATTGTTGCAGCATGTATTAGTGCAGATACAGGAGTAGGTCCCTCCATAGCATCTGGCAGCCAGGTGTGTAAACCTAATTGGGCAGATTTACCCATTGCACCTATGAATAAAAGAAAACATAAAAAATCTAAAGTTGGAAAACTGAATGAAAGAAATTGAATTTGATGATCACTAAATTGATCTACTTGTAAAAATATACTGTCGAAACTTACCGTTCCAAAAATATAAAAAATTCCAGCAATTCCTATTGCGTATCCAAAATCTCCAACTCTGTTTACAACAAATGCTTTTATAGCAGCTTTATTTGCTGAATCTTTATGATGCCAAAAACCAATTAATAAATATGAAGCTAGTCCAACACCTTCCCAGCCAAAAAACATTTGCAGCAAGTTATTACTTGATACAAGAACAAGCATAAAAAAAGTAAATAAGCTTAGATAACCCATAAATCTTATTTTTGATGGATCATCTTGCATATAGCCTATTGAATATAAATGAACACAGGCAGAAACAGTTGTAACCACAATGAACATCACAGCAGTTAAAGTGTCTAATCTAATTGACCAATCAACAATAAAATTTCCAGAACTTATCCAGTTAAGGATAAAGATTATTTCAGTTTCCTTATTATTAATAAACTGAACGAATATTATCCAAGAAAATAAAGTACAAAGAAAAAGGATTGATGTTGTTGATATTTGATAAACCCTATAGTTAAACTGTTTACCTAGTAAAAAACAAAAAAGAAAACCAAGTAGAGGTAAAAATATTATTGAGGTTGCCATCTACTATCCCTTAAGCTGATTAATTTTATTTACTTCTATTGATCCTAAATTTCTAAAAAATACTACAAGTATGGCTAGTCCAATTGCTGCTTCAGCTGCTGCAACGGTAAGTGTAAGCATTGCGAAGATTTGCCCTGAAATATCATTAATATACGCTGAGAAAGCAATAAAATTAATATTTACTGACAACAAGATGAGTTCTATAGACATTAAAATTATAATTAAATTTTTCTTATTTAAAAATATTCCTAAAACACCTAAGGTGAAAATAATTGCGCCGAGAAAAAGATAGTGTTCAAGAGTAATCATTAATTAAATTCCTTCGCCTATTTTTACTTTTTTCTTTTCTATAGCTTTTGATGCATCAACTGTATTTTGTGAATCAATATTTTGCCTTTTAACGCCACCTTTATCTCTTAATGTAAGTGTAATAGAGCCAATCATTGCGACTAATAAAATTATCCCACATATTTGAAATAAATAAAAATATTCAGTGTAGAGTATTTGCCCAATCATTTTTGTATTCTCCACTTCACTAACTATAGGTTGTAATGGTGTTTGATTGTTGTAAATATTAGACGATCTATCTGTTAAAAAAAGTATTCCAAGTTCAATTACTAGAACTATGCCTAATAATGCTCCAAAGGGTAAATATTGCAAAAAACCTTCTCTCAACTTTACAAAATTTATATCAAGCATCATTACAACAAATAGAAAAAGGACAGCAACAGCTCCAACATATACAACGACAAGGATCATTGCCAAAAATTCAGCACCTAATAAAACAAAGAGTCCTGATGCGTTAACAAAGCTTAAAATTAAGAACAAAACTGAATGAACTGGATTTTTTGCGCTTATAACCATTAGAGCAGAAAGAACTGCAATAGATGAAAAAAGATAAAATGTTAATGAATAAAGAACCATTCTTATCTATATTTTCTATCGAAATGAATATTTTGAGCAATTTCTTGCTCCCATCTATCTCCATTTTCTAAAAGTTTATCTTTATTATAAATTAACTCTTCTCTCGTTTCAGTGGCAAATTCAAAATTTGGTCCTTCGACTATTGCATCAACTGGGCAAGATTCTTGACATAAACCACAGTAAATACATTTAGTCATATCTATATCATATCTTGTTGTTCTTCTACTTCCATCCTCTCTTGGCTCTGCTTCAATTGTAATTGCCTGAGCAGGACATACTGCTTCACAAAGCTTACATGCGATACATCTCTCTTCCCCACTTGGATATCTTCTCAAAGCATGCTCGCCTCTAAAACGTGGGCTTAATGGACCTTTTTCATGAGGATAATTTATTGTAACTTTAGATTTAAATATGTATTTGAAAGTTAAAAATAGTCCTTGAAATAATTCAAATAAAGTAAAAGATTTAATAAGTTTATACATATTAATTTGGCAGCATGTCAAAATATACTAAAAAACCAGAAGTTGCCACAACCCAAAATAAAGAAAATGGTAGAAAAACTTTCCATCCAAGTCTCATTAACTGATCATATCTATATCTTGGAAAAGTTCCTCTAACCCAGATAAATAAAAATAATATAAATATTACTTTCACAGTAAACCAGATAACTCCAGGAACGACATTTAATGGGTATACATCAAATGGAGGAAGCCATCCGCCTAAAAAAAGAATGACAGTCATAGAAGACATTAAAATCATACTAGCGTATTCACCTAAAAAAAATAATACAAATGAAGCAGATGAATATTCAGTAAAAAATCCTGCAACAAGTGTTGATTCATCTTCAGGAAGATCAAAAGGTAATCTATTTGTTTCAGCTAACGCAGAAATAAAAAAAATAATGAACATAGGTAATAATGGAATTGCAAACCATACAGTCTGCTGAGCTAAAACTATCTTTGATAAATTTAAAGAACCTACACATAATAATACTGTAATTATTACAAATCCAATTGAAACTTCATATGAAACCATTTGAGCAGCTGATCTTAATGCTCCTAGAAAAGGATATTGAGAGTTACTAGCCCAACCAGCCATTATTATTCCGTATACTCCAAGAGATGATACTGCAAACAGATACATGATACCTACGTTAATATCAGAAACTACCCATCCTGGAGAAAAAGGTATTACTGCCCAACCTGCTAAGCTAAGTACCATTGTTATTATGGGTGCTAAAATAAAAACAATTTTATTTGATCCACTAGGTATAATATTTTCTTTAGTAATAAGTTTTAATGCATCAGCAAAACTTTGTAATATACCAAAAGGCCCTACTATATTTGGACCTCTTCTCAATTGAATTAAAGCTAAAACTTTTCTTTCAGCATAAACTAAAAAAGCTACAGATATTAAAACTGGTACAACAACAGCAAGTATTTGGGCAACGATTATTAGCCCTGTAATTAATATATCATAATTCATATAATTATTATGCTGCCTTATTTAAAATATCTTTAGTACATTTTGCCATTGTTTCAGAAGATCTAGAAATAGAGTCGGTCATATAAAAATTTTCAATGTTATATTTAATTTTAATATTCTCAATTTTATTATTTTTAGCAAAAGTTATTTCGTCAACAGAATTAACTTCATTTAAGAGAGCAAATTGACCATATGTACTTGTAAGCTCATTTCGAAGTTCCCCAAGATTATTAAAATTTAAATTTTTTTCAAATAAGTCGCTTAAAACTCTAAAAATTTTCCACTCCTCTTTTGCTTCACCTATTGAATTATGACACTTAGTTGTTTGAATAACTCTACCTTCTATATTCATATAAGTGGAACTTTTCTCAGTATATGCTGGGGTTGGTAAAATTATATCAGCTATAGATGCTGAAAAGTCTCCATGATGACCAAGATAAACAACAAAAGCATTTTCAAATGTTGAAAAATTTATCTCATCTAACCCCATTAAGAAAACTACAGGCTTTGTTTTATCGATATGTTTTTTTAATTGTTTGTTGTAATCATTATCAAATTTTTTATTATAAAATTTTAAATCTAATGCTCCTACTCTAGAAATATCTTGGTTAAGAATATTTAATGGATTTATATTTTTATTTTTTTGAATTTTTTTTGCAATTAATCCTGCAGTTTCTAATATTTTTTTTCCATGATCATTATTTATTGCTGAAGTACCTAATATTATAAGTGGGTTTTTTGCAGATTTTAAAACTTTATTGAATTCAGATTTATTATTAGATAAATTATTAAGGTAACCTAAAGAATCAGATAAATGATGATAATCGTAAGTAAGATCTAATTTAGGGCCTATAAGACCAATTTTGCAATTATTTTCAATATATGCCTTTCTAATTCTAGCGTTTAGTACCGCCGCTTCCCATCTAGGGTTGGATCCGATTAAAAGAATAGCATCAGCCTTTTCAATTTCTTGAATTGTTGAATTAAATTTATAACTTGAAGATGAATTATCGATAATTTGTGTATTATCAAATCTGCAATCATAGTTTTTTGATTTTAGTGAATTGCTAAATTTTTGTGCTGAATATAAAGTTTCAATATCGGTAAACTTACCAGATAGGAATACAGTATTTTCTTTACCTCTTTTTGTAATTTCTTTTTTTATTAATTCAAATGCATTATCCCATGAAGATTTTTGGAGTTTTTTATTTGATTTAGAATATACATTATCCAATCTTTGACTTGAGAGTCCATCAATTGCAAATCTAGATTTATCACTTATCCATTCTTCATTAGTTTCTTCATTTATTCTAGGAAGAGCTCTTAAAACTTTTTTTCCTCTTGTATCAATTCTTATACTTGAACCTATGCCATCAAACACATCGAATGTTTCTGTCTTAGTTAGTTCCCATGGTCTAGATTTAAATGCATATGGCTTACTTGTTAAAGCGCCAACAGGACACAAATCAATTACATTTCCAGATAATTCTGACTCAATAGTTTTTTCTAAGTATGTAGTGATCTCAGCATTTTCACCTCTGCCAAGCAATCCAATATCATCTACTCCAGCAACTTCTGTAGAAAACCTTACGCATCTTGTGCAATGTATACATCTTGTCATAATTGTTTTGACAAGTGGTCCCATATTTTTATTTTGAACTGCTCTTTTATTTTCTTCATATCTAGTTTTATCAAAACCATAATACATAGCTTGATCTTGAAGATCACACTCTCCTCCTTGGTCACAAATAGGGCAATCCAATGGATGATTAATAAGAAGAAACTCCATTACACCTTTACGAGCTTTTTTAACTGTTTCGGTATTAGTTTTTATAACCATTCCATCTGAAGCTGGCATGGCACATGATGCAATAGGTTTTGGAGCTTTTTCCATTTCTACTAAACACATTCTACAGTTTCCTGCTATTGAGAGTTTTTCATGATAACAAAATCTTGGAATTTCAGTTCCTGCTTGTTCACAAGCTTGCATTACGGTCATACCGTTTTCAAATTCGTATTCTTTATTGTCAATTGTTATCTTTGGCACTAAGCTACTCTTCTATTTCTTTCTTCTATTCTTTTTTCAATTTCAGGTCTAAAATGTCTAAACAAACCTTGAATAGGCCAAGCTGCAGCATCACCTAAGGCACAAATAGTATGGCCTTCAATCTGCTTAGTCACATCTAAAATTTTATCAATATCTTCATGTTTAACATTTCCATGAATCATTTTTTCCATCATTCTGTACATCCATCCAGTACCTTCTCTGCAAGGTGTGCATTGACCACAGCTTTCATGCTTATAAAAATGTGATAATCTAGCTATTGCTTCAACAATATCTGTTGATTTATTCATTACAATGACAGCGGCAGTTCCTAGTCCACTTTGAACTTCTTTTAGGCTATCAAAATCCATTTTAACAGTATCACAAATAGACTTAGGTAATAAAGGTACACTTGCGCCTCCAGGAATTACAGCTAATAAATTTTCCCAACCACCAATGACCCCACCTGCATGATTTTCAATCAGATCTTTTAATGGTATACCCATTTCTTCTTCTACATTGCATGGATTATTTACGTGTCCAGAGATACTAAAAATTTTTGTACCTGTATTGTTGGCACTACCTAAATTAGCAAACCATTTAGAACCACGTCTTAAAATAGTTGGCGAGACAGCGATTGTTTCAACATTTGTAACTGTTGTTGGACATCCATATAAACCTGCGCCAGCAGGAAAAGGAGGTTTTAATCGAGGCTGACCTTTTTTACCCTCTAAACTTTCAAGTAAAGCAGTTTCTTCCCCACAAATATATGCTCCTGCCCCTCTGTGAAGATAAATATCAAAATCCCACCCTGAACCACATGCATTTTTACCAATTAAATTATTTGCGTAGGCTTCATCTATTGCTTTTTGTAAATTAGAAGATTCAGAATAATATTCACCCCTAATATAAATATAACAAGTATGAGCATGCATTGCAAAGGCAGCAACAAAACAACCTTCTAAAAGAAGATGTGGGTCGTTTCTCATAATCTCTCGATCTTTACAAGTGCCTGGCTCTGACTCATCTGCATTAACAAC
>CACKSM010000016.1 GCA_902602885.1 uncultured Alphaproteobacteria bacterium | reverse complement strand
TATTGAAATTTATGGACCTGAAAGTTCTGGTAAAACTACTTTAGCTACTCATATTGTTGCAGAGTCACAAAAACAAGGCGGGAATTGCGCATTTATAGATGCAGAGCATGCTCTAGATCCAGCATACGCTAAGAAGTTAGGTGTAAATTTAGAAGAATTATTAATTTCCCAACCTGATACAGGAGAGCAGGGTTTAGAAATTGCTGATTCTTTAATTAAATCTGGAGGTATTGATGTGCTAATTATTGATTCAGTTGCAGCACTTGTACCAAGAGCTGAATTAGAAGGCGATATGGGAGATTCTTTACCTGGTTTGCAAGCTAGATTGATGAGTCAGGCTTTAAGAAAACTTACAAGTTCAATTGCTCAATCCAACACTCTAGTTGTATTCATAAATCAACTTAGAATGAAAATTGGCGTTATGTTTGGTAGCCCAGAAACAACTACAGGGGGTAATGCTTTAAAATTTTATTCATCTGTAAGAATGGACATTAGAAGAATTGGCGCAATTAAAGATAAAGATGAAATCATTGGAAATCAAACTAGAGTAAAGATAGTCAAAAACAAAGTCGCGCCTCCATTCAAAGTTGTTGAATTTGATATAATGTACGGAGAGGGGATATCTAAATTAGGTGAATTAGTTGATTTAGGTGTAAAAGCAGAAATTATTGATAAATCAGGATCATGGTTTTCATACAAAAATACTAAAATAGGACAAGGTAGAGAAAACGTTAAAAATTTTCTTAACGACAATCCTACTATAGCTAAAGAAATAGAAAATCAAATTCTACAAAATGCTGGAATAGTTGAAAAAGCTATGATGGAAGGAAAAGTAGAGAATAAAGAAAAAGAAAAAGAAGCTAAAGAAGCTGAAGAAATAAAAGAATAGTAAATATTATTTTTGTTTAGCGCCTATTTCAAAATAGGCGCTTTTTTATTTAGACAATAGAGTTTTCAAGTTATAATACCTTTTCATGAATTCAAATCAGATTAGGTCAACATTTCTCAATTATTTTAAAAAAAATGGACATGAGGTTATTCATTCTAGTTCTTTAGTACCAGATAATGACCCTACTCTAATGTTTGCTAACTCTGGAATGGTACAATTTAAAAATATTTTTACAGGTAAAGAGACAAGAGGTTATAATAGAGCAACTACTGCTCAAAAATGTGTAAGAGCAGGTGGTAAGCATAATGATTTAGAAAATGTAGGATATACGACAAGACACCATACTTTTTTTGAAATGTTAGGTAATTTCTCTTTTGGAGATTATTTTAAAGAGTTAGCAATAGAACTAGCTTGGAATCTAATTACTAAAGAATATTCAATAAATAAAGATAGACTATTAGTAACTGTTTATTCTGATGATCAGGAAGCTT
The DNA here is from genome assembly GCA_902602885.1 of uncultured Alphaproteobacteria bacterium. Classification (GTDB taxonomy): domain Bacteria; phylum Pseudomonadota; class Alphaproteobacteria; order HIMB59; genus CACPNW01. The sequence continues at coordinate 19,224 of CACKSM010000016.1, read as the reverse complement.
TTGATTTATGGAAAAAAATAGCTGGTTTGTCTGAAAATAAAATTATTAAAATTAGTACATCTGATAATTTTTGGTCAATGGGTGAAACTGGTCCTTGCGGTCCATGTTCTGAAATATTTTATGATCATGGTGATAAATACGAAGGAGGCCCTCCAGGTTCTCCAAACGAAGATGGTGATAGATTTATAGAAATATGGAATTTAGTATTTATGCAATATGAGCAAATATCTAAATCTGAGCGAATAAATCTTCCAAAACCCTCCATTGATACTGGAATGGGACTAGAGAGAATGACAGCTCTTCTAGATGGTTCTAACGATAATTATTCAACAGATTTATTTCAACCGATTATAAATGAATCAACAAAACTATGCGGTGATGAGAGTTCAATAACAAATCCTAGTCACAGAGTAATAGCAGATCACTTAAAATCTTCCTCTTTTTTAATTGCTGATGGAGTAATGCCTTCAAATGAAGGTAGAGGATACGTCTTACGAAGAATAATGAGAAGGGGAATGCGACATGCTCATTCTTTAGGTAATAAAGAACCTATATTTCATAAGCTATTCCCTATTTTTTTAGATGGAATTAAAAACTCATATCCTGAATTAGATAGAGCAAAAGATCTAATTACTAATACATTAATGAATGAAGAAACTAAATTCAAGGAAACTGTTGAAAAAGGAATAAAAATTTTAGATGAGGAAATTTCTAATTCCACAAATATATTTAATGGAGAAGTAGCATTTAAATTATACGATACCTATGGATTTCCCTTAGATTTAACACAAGATTATTTGAAAAGTAAAAATATTGAAGTTGATATAAAAACATTTGAACAAAAAATGTTAGATCAAAAGGAAAGAGCTAGACAAAGCTGGAAAGGTACAGGAGACATCGAGGATGAAGGTATTTGGTTTAAAATAACTTCTAAAATAGAGCCAACAGAATTTTTAGGATATTCAGATATGGAAGCTGATTGTAAAATAATTGCAATCATATCAGAAAGTAAGTCATTAGATAAAATTAAAAAAGATCAAGAAGCAATTATAATATTAAATCAAACACCTTTTTATGGAGAAAGTGGTGGTCAGGTGGGAGATCAGGGTTTTTTTGAAAATGATAACTTTAAATTTGAAGTTATGAATACTACAAAAATATTTGGAAACTATTTCCTTCACAAAGGTAAAGTAATTAGGGGTGAATGTAAAATTGAAGATACCATTAAAGCAAGCATTAATACAGTGAATAGAGATTTTATTAAATTTAATCATTCTTCAACTCATTTATTACATGCTGCTCTAAGAAAAATACTAGGCAAGCATGTCACGCAGAAGGGTTCACTTGTAAATTCAGAAAAACTTAGATTTGATTTTAGTCACAATAATCCAATTGAAAAAGATCAACTCATAAATATTGAAAAAATTGTAAATGATCAAATTCAAAAAAATGAAATTGTTGAAATTAAAATTGTGGATCAAAAAAAAGCTATTGAAGAAGGTGCGATGGCATTGTTTGGAGAAAAATATAGCGATGAAGTAAGAGTAGTAACAATGGGTCAAGAAAATGAATCATTCTTTTCAAAAGAATTATGCGGAGGAACTCATGTTGTTAAATTAGGGGAAATAAGTAAATTTAAAATAACTAATCAATCTAGTGTTGCGTCTGGAATAAGAAGAATAGAGGCTGTATCTAATGTTTCAGTAGATAAATATATTAAAGAAATAGAAAGAAATTTATTAGAAAAAAATAAAAACCAAGATAATCAAATTGAAGATTTAAAGAATAAAATTAAAAAAATTAATGCTGATTATAATTTTAAAAATCAATCTGAAGACAAAGGTTTGTTAATTAAAGAATTAATTCAGATACACGAAAAATTAATACAAAATATGTCTATATCAAAAAATATGGATAATATTGTTGTAAAAAAAATCAAAGAATTAAATTTTATATACTTGATCGCTGAAGACTACCCTAGTAAATATTTGAAAACATTTATTGATGAGCAAAAAAAACAATATAACAAAAATAGTGTTTCGTTAATAATTTCAAATAATGATAACAAACTATCTATAGTGCTAGGAGTTACTGCCGATATTACAGACCTTTTTGATGCTTCAAAAGAAATAAGAGAAATTTCGATTATTCTAGGTGGCAAGGGTGGGGGTGGTAGAAAAGATCTTGCTCAAGGAGGTGGATCAGATGTTAGTCAAATTAATGAAAGTATAAAATACGTAGAAGATAAATTAAACTCTATTAGTTAATTTGAAAATTGTTTTTTATTGCGCTTAAAAAATCTTGAGTGTTTAACCATTTCTGATCTTTGTTAATTAATATTGCTAGATCTTTTGTCATTTCACCACTTTCTACAGTTTTGATACACGTTTCTTCTAATTTTTTAGCAAAATTTATTAATTCATTATTACCATCAAATTCTCCTCTAAAACTTAAACCTCTTGTCCAAGCAAAGATTGATGCAATAGGATTAGTTGAAGTTTCTATACCTTTCTGATGATTTCTATAATGTCTTGTAACAGTTCCATGTGCTGCCTCAGCTTCTACTGTTTTACCATCTGGGGTCATTAACACACTTGTCATTAAACCTAGTGATCCAAATCCTTGAGCAACAGAATCTGATTGAACATCTCCATCATAATTTTTACAAGCCCAAATAAAATTACCTTCCCATTTTAAAGCTGAAGCCACCATATCATCGATTAATCTATGCTCATAAACTATGTCTTTTTCTTTAAACTTATTTTTAAATTCAGTATCAAATACATCCTGAAATAAATCTTTAAATCTTCCATCGTAGATTTTTAAAATAGTATTTTTAGTAGAAAGGTAAACTGGCCAACCAAGGTTAAGTCCATAATTAAAACAAGCTCTAGCAAAGTCTTTAATTGAATTATCTAAATTATACATTGATAGGGCCACACCAGGTTTTTCAAATTCATATACATCTTTTGTAAATCCTTTAGATCCATCTTTAGGTTCAAAAACCATTTTAAGAGTTCCTGATTTATTAATTAATGTGTCAGTCGCTCTATATTGATCACCAAAGGCATGTCTAGCAACTACAATTGGATGATTCCAGTTTGTAATTATTCTTGGAACATTTTTGCATATAATTGGCTGTCTAAATATTGTTCCTCCCAGTATATTTCTTATTGTTCCATTGGGAGAACGCCACATTTGTTTTAATTTGAATTCCTCTACTCGATTTTCATCAGGAGTAATTGTTGCACATTTTATTCCTACACCATATTTTTTCACCGCCTCGGCAGCATCTATTGTGATTTGATCATTTGTCTCATCTCTTTTAATCACTCCAAGATCAAAATATTTGATATCTATATCAAGATAGGGCAAAATTAATTGTTCTTTGATGTACTCCCAGATGATTCTGGTCATTTCATCTCCATCCATTTCAACTACAGGGTTTTTAACTTTTATTTTTGCCATTTAATTAATATATTTTTTAATTGATCAACCGTATCTATAATGTGAAAACTGTTTTGTAAATTTTTATTTGAAAAATTTTCATCTTCAAAAAATTTAAATTGCTGAAATAGATTATCCCAGAAATTATTTTTATTAAAAAATATTATTGGCTTATTATGAATCCCCATTATTTTCCAAGATACAATTTCTACTATTTCTTCTAAAGTACCTGTTCCTCCTGGTAATGCTAAATACGCATCACCTAAATCAAATAGTAACTTTTTTCTTTCAGACATATTATCCACTATTTTTAACTCATCTATATTTTCAAAAATTATTTCTCTCTCAGATAAAAAATTTGGAATAACTCCCGTAACTCTATTTTTATATTTTTTTGCTGTCTTAGCAACCACACCCATAATACCAACTTTTGCCCCACCGTAGACAATATTTATTTTAAATGATGATATTAATTTGCTAATTTCTTCTGCATCTTGATAATATTTATTACTTAATTTATCTGAAGATGAGCAATAGACAGTAATAGATTTAATAGTCATAAATTTAATGTTTATTAGAAAAAAATTAACTAGAAATTTTATTCTTATACCAATTCTTCATGTTTTCTCTAAACATTAGAGCAGATGGTGTAACAACTAATGTAAGAAATGTTGCAAAGAGAAGTCCAAATACTATAGCTGTTGATAATTGAACCCACCATTGAGTATCAGGTGATCCTCTTGTTATTTCTCTAGATATAAAGTCAACATTTGTCATTGTTACCATTGGTAATAGTCCTAGTACTGTTGTAGTTGTTGTAAGTAAAACTGGTCTAAGTCTCTGTGCTCCTGTTTTGATAATAGCTTCTCTTATATTAGATGTTTTAGTCTTTAAAAAATCAAACGTATCAATCAATATAATATTATTATTTACAACTATTCCAGCAAGAGCAATAACTCCAACTCCTGACATAACAATACCAAATGGCTGTGCTGTTACCATTAAACCTATAAACACACCAGCTGTGGACATTACTACTGCAAAAAGAATTAAGAATGCACTGTAAAAGCTATTAAACTGTAAAAGAAGTATCATTAACATTAAAAATAAAGCTACACCAAAAGCTCCTGTTAAAAATTCTTGAGCTTCTTTTTGGTCTTCATTTTCTCCAATAAGTTCAGCCCTTACTTTGTTATCTAATTCATAACGAGGCAAATCTAATGTTCTTCCTCTCCAAGACGGAGCAGTATCTGAAATTCCTAATACGTACTCAAGTTCTTTTACTTTTCCATCAGGATAAGTTCCAGGCTCTACATCTGCTTGAATATTTATTGCATTTTTTGAATCTACTCTAATTATATTTCCTGTTCTGCTATTTGGAACAATTTCTACAAAATTAGATATTGGAACCAAACCATTTGAAGTAGTTACTCTTAAGTTATCAATTCTATCCAATGTTCTTCCTTCGTTAGGATAACGAAGGTAGAGTGGTATACTTTCATTACTATCATCAGGTCTATATTCACCAAGTTTAAGACCGTTTGTTGCAAGCTTAATTACATTACCAATTGATGTAATGTTAGCTCCAAATTTAGATGCTTGTTTTCTATCTACATTAATTTCCCATTCTATCCCAGGTGCTGGTAGATTATCTTCAACATTCATTAACTTTGGATAATTATCCATAAATTTTTTAAGTTTAATTCCTTCAGAAATTAAAAGTTGTTTGTTATCACTAGTTAATTTAATGTTAATTGGTTTACCTTCACCAGGACCACCTTGTTGTTCTCTTGACTCTACTTTGATCCCATTGATGCTTTTTGTGGCTTCCAAAATCTCTGCAAGAATTACTTTTGATTTTCTTCTTTTATCCCAATCTGTATATTCCAAACTTATTGATCCTATAAAGTCTTCTGATGACTCTGATTGTTCACTTACATTTCCACTTAAAGAATAAATATTTTTAAATTCTTGTCTTTCCGATTGAAGCTTTAAAATAATATTTTCGACTCTTGATACATAATCTTTTTTTTCTTCAACTGAGAGATTACCTCTTGCAAAAACTACAATTTTTGCGAGATCTGGCTCAACATCAGGGAAAAATTCTACACCTTCTCCAACTTTAGTATAGGTGTAGTTTACAGCAATTAATATTACTAAAGCACTAATCATCACCTTTAAAGGATGAAATAATAAGAAGTTTAATACTTTTGCATAAAATCCAACAAAACCAGTTACGTTTAAAACAGGTTCATTTGATTCTGAAGATAATATTTTTGCATTTTTAGAAACTATTTTATCTGTAGAATTTACATTTTCTGAAATTTTATAAACTCTTGGTATAATTCTTATAAATACAAATATAAATAAAGCGAAGCTGAGTAAATATTTTCCAATTGTTATAAATAAACTAAATCTTTCAAGATTTAATAATCCAAACCCATAAGATAATAGATTGTAAAAAATTAATGATATTAGTAATGGCACAATAAATTGTAGAAGTATTCTTGAAACAGTATTTAAAATAGATCCTAAAACTGGGACAAACAGTAGTGCCATAAACAAAGAAGAAATAAGAACACATATAAGTGTTATTGGTAAATATTTCATAAATTCACCAGCTATACCAGGCCAGAATATTAAAGGTAAAAATGCTGCAAGGGTAGTTGCAGTCGATGATATAATTGGTAGTGACATTTTTTTTGATGCATTTGCAAAAGCATCTTTTACACCAAGTCCTTCTTTCATTTTTCTATCTGCATATTCAACAACAACAATTGCTCCATCGACTAATAGTCCTACAGATAAAATTAGAGCAAATAATACAACTATATTAATAGTAAATCCCATTACAGACAGAGCTAATAAACCTGATAAAAACGATCCTGGAATAGATACACCAACTAATAAACCAGATCTAACACCTAAGGCCCCTAAAATAATAATTAAAACAAGGATTATAGCTGCTATAACGTTATTTTGCAGACTATTTAACATAGTTTTAATTCCTTTTGATTGATCATTTCCAAAAGAGATTTCAACATTTTCAGGAAAACTTTTAGCAGTAATTGCAGTTATTCTTTTTACTTCTTCAATAGTATTAATAATATTTTCACCAATTCTTTTGGAAACATCAATAGTTATTGAATTAGATCCATTTACATTTGCATACGATTGCCTATCTTCGAATGTTCTTTTAACTTCAGCAATATCTCTGAAAGTAATAACTGAATCTCCGTTAGTTTTAACAGGGGTATTTAATACATCTTCAATAGTTTCGTATAAACCTGGAACTTTAATATCAAAACTTCCGTCACCAGTGTCTTGACCACCAGCAGATACCATTTTATTATTTTCTCTAACGATATTAATAAGACTCTCAAGATTAATACCATAGCTATCAACTGCAGTTGGATTAATTAATATGTCAACCTGCTCATTTCTTTTACCGCCTATTTTAGCTTCTAAAACACTAGGAATTGTTTCTATATCATCTTGCAAAATATCAGCTAAATCTTGAAGAGTTCTATTAGGTACATCTCCGCTTAAAGAAATGGATAAGATAGGAAATGTACTTATATTAACTTCGTTAACTGTTGGCTCATCTGCTTCATTAGGTAGATCACCCTTAGCTCTATCAACTTTATCTCTAATATCAACCATAGCTTGATCAGAATCAAATCCAGCATCAAATTCTAATAAAACATTACCGCCACCTGAATAAGCTGTTGATCTTACTTCTCTTACTCCTTCAACAGTTTTAACTTCATCTTCAATTGGTTTAACTAAAAGTCTTTCAGAGTCTTGTGCAGAAATACCATTTTGACTTAGTGAAATATAAACTATTGGTATGCTTACATCAGGAGATGATTCTTTGGGCATTGTAATATAAGTAGATGCACCCGAAAAAATAATAAAAATAAGTATTCCCATGAAAACTCGGGAATGGCTTATTGCATAGTCTATAATATTAATTTTCATTGAGATTAGTTTATTGTTTCACCAATACTAATATATTCTTGTCCACTTACAATTAAATTTACTGTCTCAGGTAATCCAGAAACCCACATGCCATCTATTGTATCCTTAATTGTTTTGGTTGGATAGAAAGTAACTTTATTATCATTATCTACAGCTTTAACGCCTACAGTCCCATCGTCTAATAAAGTTAATATAGAAGGTGGTATTTTGTGAGCTTTAAGTTCTGAACCTTTGATAACAATTTTAGTTGTTATACCACTTTTATAAGAGAGATCTTTATTATCAGCTTCAATAGTAATTTCGAATGTTCTAGTACTAGTTTCAGCTGATGGAGAAATAAAAGATATTATTCCATTTTTTTTAATACCATTACTATCTTCGATTAGAGCTTTAGTACCAACACTCACTTTATTTACATCAAATTCAGATAAATAACCTTCAATTTTGATAGGGTCTAAATCAATTATAGTAAATAGAGGAGTTCCTATTGAGATGAATTCAGTTTCCTCAACCATTTTTTCTGAAATAATTCCATCAAATGGTGCCTTGATAGTAGTTTTTTCTATATCAAGTTTTATGTTCTTTAAAATTGATTTTACATTTGAAATTTGAGCTTCAAGGTTTGCTAAGGTAGATTCAAATTTTATTTTAATATCTTCTCTGTCAGCTTGAGCATTCGCAAGATTAAAAGATGCTAAACTTAATTTTGATTTTGAGCTTAAACCTTTATCAATTAGTTGTTTTGCAGATGCATATTCAATTTCATACAATTCAATTCTTTCAACATTTTGTCTAAGTAAATTATCTCTGTTTTTTTCATTTAAAATTAGTTCTTTATTAAGTCTTTCTAAATCTTTTTTTGCACTAGAAAGCTTTTCATTTCTATCCTCTAGTGAAATTGTAATCATTTCAGCATTTTGAGATACTCTATCTCCTCTTGAAAATTCAATATTATCTATGTTGCCAGATGTTTCAGATTTAACATCAATTTTTTTATTATGAATAGTTTGACCTTGTAATTCAATAGATTGATCAATTAAACTGGAAGTAAATACCTTTGTTTCAACAGAAAATGTAAATTCTTCATTATCATTATTTTCTGTATCCTGAGAATACGAAGTTTCTGTTTCAGTGCTAGTTTCTGTGTCATCGTCTTGAGCAACAACATTGTTTGAAAATTGACCAGAACCAATCCATCCGACAACAGCGGCAAGTATTATGAAAGCTATAAATATTGATCTTTTCATTAAATATCGTACATGTCATATATATTAAAGTTAATAAAAAACAATTTTTTGTTAACTTTATTATCTTTTATGAAATCAAAAAACTGGGTTAATAGACAAAAAAATGATCAGTTTGTAAAGAAAGCTAAACAGTTAGGTTATATAAATCGAGCTTCGTTTAAACTAGAAGAGATTGAGCAAAAATATAAAATTATTGAAAATTCTAAAGAAATACTAGAACTTGGATCTTCTCCAGGAGGTTGGACTCAAGTTATCTTAAATTACAATCCAAAAACTAATATAACCTGTTTTGATTTATTAGATATGAAAATAAATAATCAATGTATAACTTTCTATAGAGAAGATTTTTTAAAATATAATTTTATTAATTTAAAAAATAAATTTGATTTAGTTTTATCTGATCTAGCTCCTAATACAACAGGTCATCAATCAACAGATCATCTGAGGATAAGTCAATTAATATATGAAATTATAGACAGATTAGAAATAATATTAAAAAATCAAGGATCATTGATATTCAAAATTTGGAAGGGAGATGAAGAAAAAGAAATTATAAAGATGCTTAAAAAAATTTTTGATAAGGTTGAGTATTTTAAGCCAAAATCATCAAGACAAGAATCAAGTGAGATATTTATAATATCAAGAGGATTTAGATTAAATGAAAGGTAAATTAGAAACTATTTTAATTGTAGATTATGGATCTCAATACACACAATTAATAGCAAGAAGAATAAGAGAGTTAGAAGTTTTTTGTCTTGTCTATCCTTTTAATAAAATTACGAAAAAAATTTTAAATGAACTCAAACCATCGGCATTTATATTATCTGGAGGACCTAGATCAGTACTAGATAAAAATGCTCCTAAATTAAATCAAGAAATTTTAAAAATGAAAAAACCAGTTTTAGCAATTTGCTATGGAATGCAATTAGTAACAAAAAATTTGAAAGGTGTAGTAAAACGTTCCACGCATAGAGAGTATGGTCACACCATTATAAATATTAAGAAAAAATCACCTTTATTTAAAGGAATTATTAAAAAGAAAATTAAAGTATGGATGTCTCATGGAGATAATATCAATAAAATACCAAAACTTTTTTCAATAACATCTTTATCAAAAAATAAAATTATTTCATCTATTGAAAATATTCAAAATAAAATTTATTGCCTTCAATTTCATCCTGAGGTCTATCATACAGATTTTGGTTCAAAAATAATTAATAATTTTGTTTTCAATATTGTTACTATAAAAAATAAGTTCAAAATTCAGAAATTTATTGAAAATAAAGTATCAGAATTAAAAAATGAAATTAGTAACAAAAAAATAATTTGTGGTTTATCAGGAGGTGTGGATTCAACAGTTACTGCATATTTATTAAGCAAAGCCGTTAACAAAAATCTTCATTGTATTTTTGTTGACCACGGTCTTTTAAGAAAAAATGAAGCTAACGAAGTGTCAAAAATATTTTCCAAAAAATTTGGCAAAAACTTTACTAAAATAAATGCTTCTAATATTTTTTTAAAAAATTTAAAAAATGTCTCTGATCCTGAGAAAAAAAGAAAAATAATTGGTAAAACATTTATAGAAGTTTTTGATAAAGCAGCTAAAAAAATATCAAATGTAGATTATTTAGGACAGGGAACTCTTTATCCTGATATTATAGAAAGTATACCATTTTTTGGAGGACCAACAGCTAAAATAAAAAGTCACCATAATGTTGGGGGCTTACCAAAAAAAATGAAATTAAAAATTGTGGAGCCATTAAGAGAATTATTTAAAGATGAGGTAAGAAATGTTGGAAAGCAATTAAAAATAGATAAACATTTACTATTAAGACATCCTTTTCCAGGGCCAGGTTTAGCAATTCGAATACCGGGAGTGATTGATAAAAAAAAGATCTTAATTCTTCAAGAGGCAGATCATATTTTTATTCAGTACTTAAAAGAGAAAAAACTTTATAATAAAATTTGGCAAGCTTTTGTAGTCCTGTTACCTGTAAAATCAGTAGGCGTTATGGGAGATGAAAGAACATACAATTACTCGGTTTCACTTAGAGCTATTACTTCAGTTGATGGAATGACAGCTGATTTCTATATGTTTACAAATAATCAACTAAAAGAAATATCATCTCGTATAATTAATAAAGTAAAAGGCATTAACAGAGTATTATATGACTTTACTTCAAAACCTCCTGGAACCATTGAGTGGGAATAAACTAATGATTTGTATTAAAACTGATATACCATAAGAAATTTGTAAAATAGATGATGAATTAAAAGCAATTTATCATAGTAAAGATACTGTATGTATTTAGGTTTTTAGAACAAGAGAAGATAGAAATAAATTTATGGATGAAACTGTTGGTATGAAAAAAGATGATAGACAAAATTATTTTGATAATTTTTATAAATAAAATTAGATAATTTTCTAAATTGAGTCAGTATAAATTAATCTAAAATTTTAAATATTTTTCTATTCAATGAAGATAATAGCTGATCTAAATTTTCATATTTCTTATTTTGATTTTTAGATTTTAAATTATAAAAAATTTTTCTTTTTTTTCTCTCTAGTGATTTATTTAGTATGCATTCTGGAGCTGCTAGACTATGTTTAAATATATAAAAAAATGCATTATTTTTATTAAAATCAATAGCATAGTCTTTCCATTCTCCATTAGAAACTCCCTTAGAATAAAGATTTAGGATTTTGGCGAGTTCATCTTTGGAAAAATAGAGATTGTGATTGTTAGTTGAAGCACTAGATGTTACTAAGCCCATAAATTAAGAATATAACAAAAATTTATGCCTGTAAATGCTCCAAATGATAATTTAAATGTATTAGCACCATCATTTAATCTTAAAAATATTGATGATGAAATGGTTTCTTTAGATAATGCAAAAGGAATAAATGGTACTGTTATTGTTTTTATCTGTAATCATTGTCCATATGTTAAAGCAATCGCAAGAAGATTAAAAAAAGATGCAGATGAGTTACTAGACCACTCAATTAATACAATTGCCATTATGTCTAATGATGTAATTAACTATCCTGATGATTCATTTGATAATATGAAAATTTTCTCTGATAAATATAAATTTAATTTTCCATATCTTTATGATGAAACACAAGAAGTTGCAAAAAATTATAATGCAGTTTGTACTCCAGATTTTTTTGGTTTTGATAAAGATCTTAAATTAAAATATAGAGGTAGAATAGACTCAGGTGTAATGAATGCAAATCAAAATTCAAATATTGAAAGAGATCTTTTTAATGCAATGGTTAAAATCAAAAACGAGGGAGTAGGTCCAACTAATCAAATGAATAGTATTGGTTGTTCAATAAAATGGAAATAGTATGAATCAAGAGAATAAAAATCAAAATTTATTTAAAAAAATACAAAATTTTATTTTTAAAAACTACATACAATTAATAATTTCATTATTAATTTTACTAATTATATTTATTGGTTTCCAAACTTATAATTATTTTAAAATTCAAGATATAAAAAACTCAAGTATAAGTTTTTTTGATATTATCCAAGATGATCAAAATGATTTTAGTAGTTTAGAAAAATTAATTGATGATGATAATATTTTTTCTATTTTATCAAAATTAAAATTAATTCAGCAAAATAATGAAAATAAAAATTTTAGTTACTCTAGTGAATTGTATAAACAATTACTTGCCTCATCAAAATTAGATGATTTGTATAAATCGGCTATCGCTGCAAATGCTTCATACACAATGATTAATGCATCGTATGAAGAAAATACTAATAATTATTTAAATGATATTTCAATATATATAAATAATATTAACGATGAGTTGGATAGTTATTTTTCTATTAAAAAAGAATTAGAATATTTATTAATCGTTACAGAAATTGACCTTAATAAATCTGAATACAGTAATTCAAAAGCATTGGACAAATATAATGAAATATTTAATTCAAGTTTGATTTCTGCCTCTACAAAAGAAAGAGTGAAAAAGATTCATGAGTTTCAGCTTTATAAGTAGAATATCACTATATCTATCTTTCATATTTATTTTTTCATGTCAGGATACGATTTCAACATTAAGAAATAATGAAAATATAGATTCTGAAGATTATACCTTTCAATTAGAAAGAGAAGAATTGTTAGATTTTAGTTTTTTTGAACAGTATGCAGATAACGTAATTGATAACTATACATACAAAGCATCTGACTATAATTTTTTAGATAAAGATCAAGTTGTATTAAAAATTAATAACTATGAAGCAAAATATAACAATAATGAGCCAATTAATGTCATATACCTCGATGAAAGTATTTACTCATTCAATAAAGATGGGGAGCTTCTAAAGTTTGATTTAAATAATGGAAAGTTGATTGAAAGAATTAATATTGATTTAGATCAAGAAAAAAAAGTACCTATATCTTTTTCTATTTATAATAATGATTTTATTATTGCTTTTAAATCAGGAGAAGTAGTTAGGATTAACAAATTAGGACAAGTTATTTGGTTATTTAAAAATAAAGATTTATTAAATACCCCAGTCAAAATATTGGATGACTATTTAATAATATTATATCCACAAAAAATAGTTTTTTTATCAATTTTAAGTGGAGATATAATTTATGAGAAAGTTTTTAAATCAAATAATATAATTCAATCATCGGGAGGTAAAATTGAAAATTATTTTAATATTGTTTTCTTTATACTCCCTAATAGTGAATTTAATTCATTAGATACATATTTATTCGAGGAACATAGTTTAAATTTTGACAATATTGAACTTAATACTTCACTTAATAATCTAAAGGATCAAATACACCTTTACAAAAATTTTCTAGTTTATTTTGATGATGGAAATATCATTCATACTTACGATATAAATAAAAATACTTTTGTGTTAGTTGATTTTAGAATAAATAACTCGTCTTCAGCTATATTATTTAATAATTCATTAATTTCTAAAAATGAAAATTTTGTTGAATTTTATAATATTCAGAATGGAAATATATTCTTAAGAATTAATATTAATAAAATACTAAATAAAAAATCAAAAATAATAAATTCTTTTATCATAAATAAAAATATGCATTTGTTTACAGATAATGGTGAAATAATCATTTTAGATCAAAATCTTGAAATTCAAAAAACGGTTAATCTTAAAATTAAAAATATTAATAAAGTTTATAATTATCAAAATAAAATTTTTATAAGTACTGAAAAAGGTATTACTTATATTTTTTAAAATGAATATATTAATTTTAGGTATGCCAAATGTAGGCAAAACATCACTCTATAATTTAATTACAAATAAAAATAATAATATAATTCATGATACCATTGGCACAACAAGAGATTGGCATGTATCACCTCTTAAATCAAATATTAATATTGATGTGTATGATACACCCGGAATAATTAATCAAAAAAGTTTAGTCACAAAGAGTGTTAGTAACATAATAAGGAAAATAGATATTTTTGTTTATGTTATTGACTATAAAGATGAGAATTACTTTATAGATAAAGAATTGATTAATGAATTAAGAAAATTTAATAAAGAAATATTAGTTATAATTAATAAAGATGATAATTTTAAACAAGATAAAAAAATCGATAGCCTTGGTATAAAGAATATTTTTTTTATCTCATGTTCACATAATATAGGTATTGATGTCTTTTTAGATTTTTTATCAAAATATGATGTTAAAGATAATAAGTTAATAAAATACGATTTTTCATTAGGTTTATTTGGTAAAACAAATGTAGGGAAAAGTACTCTTTTGAATAAATTAGTAGGATTTGAGAGATCAATTGTTAGTAATCAACCAAAAACTACAACTGATATTGTTTCTTCTTCATATAAATTCAAAGGTAATACCTATTCAATTAAAGACACTGCAGGTTTAATAAAAAAAAATAAAATTGATAAAAATAGTCTTGATTTTTATGTCACTAAAAAAACTTTATCTATTATCAATGAAATTAATTTAAATATTTTCCTTATTGATATTGAACAAGGCTTTGATACTCAATCTAAAAAAATATTTAATTTAATATATCAAAAATCTAATATTTTATTATTTATAATTAATAAAACTGATTTAGTAAAAAAGAATAAAAAGAAGATAATTAATGATTTAATTAAGGATATTAATTATGAATTTTCTCAATCAAAAAATATAATTATTATTCCAATTTCAACACTAAATAAAAAAGATATTTTATTTTTAAAAAATAAGGTTCGTGAACTTACTTTAGATTTAAATAAAAATGTGTCAACTTCACAAATTAATAAGTGGTTAAATCATGTTGTTGAAAATAATTCTCATCCAAGAATAAATGGAAAAGAAGTTAAATTTAAATATGGTACTCAGGTTTCAAAAAATCCTTTAACAATAAAAATTTTTTCAAATTTCTCTAAAGAAATATCTAATTCATATAAAAGATATTTGCTTAATAATTTTTATAATTTCTTTAAAATTAAAAGTAGGAATTTAAAAATTTTGTTTTCTAAATCTAAGAATCCTTATGATTAGTCATTATTGATCTGTACTCGTATAACTCTCAATAATATTATTATTATATTCAGAAATTTGCATGAGAATGTTTGAATTTTCTACAAAAAATAAATGAAAATTATTTAATATTTCAACATCGTTATTATCAGTTAAATACAACATACTACTGTAAATTATATATGAAAATAGAATGCCATATAAAATTCCAAAAAATTTATCAAATATGACTCCTAAAATTTGTTTATCTAAGTCACTATTTAAAAATTTTCTTATTCTTTTTAATATAAATAAACTAATTAAAAATATTATTGGAATTGAAATAATTATACTTATAGCGCTAACAAATTGTTCAAATCTCTGTAAAAAATTAATATTTAAGAGTTGTTCACTTAAAAAATCTGAAAGATATTGATAACTATATATGGTTACAAATACAGAACCAACCCATGTTAATAGCCCTAATATAGAATTAATGAATCCTTTCCAGAAACTAAAAATAACAATTACTGCAGTTAAAATTAATACTACATAATCAAAAAATATTAATTCAAAGTTTAAAAAAGTCATTTTTGAAATCTCAATATTGATGGTAAAGTAATTAATACTCCTATCATAGCAAATATCATTGCTAAACTAGTAAATAGACCAAAATAAACTGTAGGAACAAAGTTTGATAGACAAAGAGTAAGGAACCCTGCAGTTATTGCAATAGATGTAATTAAAACTGCATTACCAACAGTTAAATGTGTTTTTTCAATCATTTCACTTTGATTTCTACCTAACTTTAGATTTTCCTTATAACGATAGATATAATGTATTGTATTATCCACAGCTATACCAATTGTTATTGCTGCAATTGTAATTGTCATTATATCAAGTGGTATTTTAAGCAATCCAATTAAGCCAAGAATAAAAGTTGAAGCAAAAATATTTGGAATTATGCCAATTATACTTAATTTTAAAGATCTAAATAATATTACAAACATTATAAAAATAGCTAAAATTACAAAACCTAAGGATTTTATTTGTGAGCTAAATAAAGATTTTAACATATTATTATATAATACTAATAGACCGTTAACTTTAAATTCTTCCAAGTTATCAAATTCATTCAATAAAAAGGAATTGATGTCATTAACAAGATCATTTCTTTTAATATCTTTCGAATCTTTGACTCTTGTAGAAATTTTAATCATATTTTTTTCAACATTTAGATAAGGATCAATTAAATCAGTTTTATAATTAATAGGTATTTCATTATATAATACTGATAATTCAAACATTGATAAATCACTTTTGTTTATTTGATTTGCAGTATCTATAAGTGAATAAATTGAAGTAACTTTTCCAATTTCTATTCTATCTTCTAAATATTGATGAACAGATTTAATTGTTTCAATTTTTTCATTTGAGAACCAAATATTATTTTCTTCTCCAAACAGATCATCTGAGAAAAAATCATCTTCAATTTCTAAATCATCTTCTTCTTCAGCTTTTATTTTTGTATCAATTATTTGATCATCATTTTTGAATTTTAGAATAATGTCTAATGGTGTAGTTCCGCCTAATTCATTATCTATAAGGTACATTCCTTTATAAATTTCTGTATTTTTTTTAAAATATTTTATAAATGAATTTTCAACATTCAGATTGGTAATTCCATATAGAGATATCAAAAATATTATAATATTTAATCCAAGAATATATTTACTATTCTTATATGCAAAAGGATAAAAAGATTTTAAAAAACTCAAATTTAGAGAATAGCTTTTCTCCTCCTTTGAAAAGAAAGAGACAATTAGAGGTAAGATTACAAACGATGAAATTAAAACTATTGATAATGCTATTATCATTATAATTCCAAAATCAATTACAGGTTTAATATCTGATATTACTAGCGATACAAACGCAACAATTGTAGTTAGAAAGGTATAAAAACAAGGCCAGAACATCATTCTAAAATTTTCAATAATTTTTATATCCCTTTGTAAATAATTATTTATTATATGAACATTCATAGAAATAGATAAAACAAACATTAAGGATAAGAAGTTTGCTGAAACTGCTGTAATTTCAAAATTAATAAAACCAGCTAAACCTATTGACAAATAAACTGCACTAATTGATGTAAATAAAATAGCAAATACCCATTTTAATCTTCTAAAAATTATAAAAAGAATTAAAATTATAATTAAAAGTACAATTAAACTGAATGTTAAAATATCATTTTTTACATAAGAAATAACATCGCTTGATATCATTTCTACCCCACCTAAATAGTATGTAAAATCTTTATTGCTATTATTAATAATATTTCTTATTTTTTTAATTAATTCATTTCTCTCTTTGTCTATTTCTGTTTTTATGCTGTAATATTTTCCTTGAGATAGGTATAAATTTTTGTTTTCTTTAAGATCAAGTGCTTTATTGTTTTCATTAAGGAAAATTACAATAGAAGTTATATTTTTATTCTTATTAATAATTTGATCACTATAGATAGGACTTTTTGCAAACTCATTTAAAACATCTTTAATTGCTAAATTGGTATCTATTATAGTTTCATAATTATTATTTGCTAAATCTAAAAGGTTAGTTTCATTTAAAAGAAGAATAGGGGCTTTATTAATATTAAAAACAGAATATACTTCTGGTAATACTGATAATTTTTTGCTTATCTTTTCTATTTCAGTTAATAATAACTTATCTACTTTATCTTTACTTTTTATAGCAATTACAAGACTATTTTTTGTAGGAAATAAATCTTGATAATAAGAAAAATATTTAAAATCTTCATCGCCTTGTGATACCAAACTATCAGAAGAAGCATCTATTCTAAAATCTTTAATATAAAAACTGGCAAAAAATAAAGATAGAATAAAAAAAATAGATAAAATAAATTTTAATTGTTTACTCATAATTTCTATACACTCTATTACCGATAGAAGTCAAAACTTCGTATGATATAGTTTTACATTTTTTAGCAAATTCATCTACTTTGTGTTTGTCATTAATAATATCCACGTACATTCCTACTTTTAAATCATGACTACATTTTGATATGTCTATTGTAAATGAATCCATTGAAATTCTTCCAATAATCTTAAATCTATCTTTTTTAAAATAAACAAAACCTTTATTACTTAATAATCTAGGTATTCCATCTTCATAACCAAGACCAATTATTGCCACTTTTGTTTTATTTTTTGTTTTGAATGTTCGATTATATCCAATGTATTGATTTCTTTGTAAATCTTTAATTTGGATTATCTTTCCTTTAAAATTGATTACATTTTTAATTTTATTTTCTAATTTTTTATTTTCATAACAACCATAAATACCAATACCAGGTCTAATCATATCGTATAAATATGTTTTGTGTAGAATTGAGCCATGAGCATTAGCTAAGCTAAAAATAACATCTTTAGGATTTTTGTTAACAAAAGAATTAAAAAGTTTTTTTTGTTTAAGGTTGTATTTTACCTTGTATTCATCAGAGCTCGATAGATGACTAATCACTAATTTGATATTTCGGTTTTTTAAATCTAACAATTTTACATCTTTAGATGAAATACCTAGTCTATTTATGCCTGTATCTATATGAATAGCAAAATCTATTTTTGCATTTTTTATTCTGTTATATTCTTCAATAGTATTTACTACAGGTATCAAATTTGCATTTGTGAATTTATGTAATTTATAATTTTGTAATCCATTAAGAACATATATTTTAATTAATTTATTTTTATTATTTAATTTTAACCCTTCGCTTAATGTTGCAACAAAAAAATGTTTACAACCTTGATTTAATAAAAGATTGTAAATTTTCTTATCTCCTAATCCGTAAGCATTAGCTTTTATTGTTGGAGCTACGATTAAGTTCTTTTTAAGTTTTTTAAAAAAATTGTAATTATAGATTAAGTTTTTTGTATTTATATTTAGAATACCACTTTCGTTAATCACTCAATAATATTATCATAATCTTTCGTTGTTAAGTCACTGAATTTTGTATAATTAGCATCAAAATGCATTTTTATTGACC
>CACKSM010000015.1 GCA_902602885.1 uncultured Alphaproteobacteria bacterium | reverse complement strand
CTGCAGGCGGTTTTATTGGATCTCCACTTCCTTGGAGTGATGGTAGCGCTCTTGATACAGGGTATTCAGATGGTTCTGACTGGTTCTTTCAGATGGTATTTTGTGCAACAACTTGCTCAATTGTATCTGGAACACTAGCTGAAAGAATAAAAATTTGGCCATTCTTTATTTTTTGTGCTTTATTAACTGGTTTCATCTATCCAATCGAAATGGGTTGGCAGTGGGGTGGAGGATACTTAGCAGAAGCAGGTTTCTCAGATTTTGCTGGATCAACTCTAGTTCACAGTGCAGGAGCAGCAGCAGCACTAGCTGGTGCGATTTTACTAGGTCCAAGATTAGGCCGTTTCACTGATAGCGGTGAAGCAGCTCCAATGGAGCCTTTTGCAAATTCTTCAATACCTCTTGCAACTCTTGGTGTATTTATTCTATGGCTAGGGTGGTTCGGATTTAACGGTGGATCACAATTAGCAATGGGTACATTCGATGATGTTACGGCAGTAGCGACTATATACATTAATACTAACTTGGCAGCTGGTGCTGGTGTAATGGCTTGTGCAGTTATTTCAAGGCTAGTAACTGGTAAAACAGATGTTGTAATGATGCTTAATGGAGCTTTAGGTGGTTTAGTAGCAATTACTGCAGAACCATTAGCGCCTTCACCATTCCTAGCAGTAATCATCGGTGCAATTGGTGGATTAATTGTCTTCTATGGAACAAGACTTTTAATTACATTTAAAATTGATGATGTTGTTGGAGCAATTCCTGTACATGGTTTTGCTGGAATCTTTGGAACATTAGTTGTTCCAATTTCTAATAGTGCAGCAAGTTTTGGCGCACAACTTTACGGTATAGTGGCAATTAACGTTTTCGTTTTTGTTGTATCATTTATCATTTGGTACATCATGAAAATGCTCTTTGGTATTAGAATTAGTGAAGAAGCTGAAAAACTTGGTACTGATAAATCCGAAGTAGGCGTCATGGCTTACAGCATCAGAGACTAATGAATTTAGTGATTAGCAAATCAACTCCTTATAGTTGGTCACTAAAAAATGGGAGAGCATTTGCTCTCCCAAATTTCCTAAACATTAGTGGGAGGTTCAAATGACAGAAACAGAAATTATTAAAGAAAAAAAAAGAAATATATATTCAAGCTTCTTTTCGGAAGATTATGTTTCAAAATTTTTATTCAAATCGATTTTACATCATGTGATCTCTCTAGAAATTTATGAAAATAATGGACTAAGTGGAATTTCATTTGAAACAATATGTGCAAACATACCTAAATCAATTGGCTCCAGATCATCTATTCAATCAATTTTAAATGAAGCTTTAGAAAAAAACATTTTTGTTAAAGAGCAAAGTAAATCTGACAAACGAATCAAAAACTACTATTTAAGCAACAATTTTCTTGATACGATTAATGGTTGGTTAAAAAAAGAAGGAACATTTTTTAATAAAATGAGTTTAGAAAACTAATTATATTTTACTAATTAAATTAAATACTATTTCTTGATACTTTCTGAATTATTGTTATAAGTCATTTCACGTTCATCACCTTTTATGGTGACGGAAGTAGACGAAAGTTGAAGGAACGCATGCAAAGTTATTAAATCGTTCAATTTGCAGTTTGCAAATCGGAAGTAGGTATACCCGAAGGAACGCGGATCTTATTAGTTAATTTCCATAGCTACGCATGAAGTAATGCATAACTAAAGGTTAGTTATGTGTTTATAATTTTATATGGAGTTAAATAATGTTTAAAAAATTTTTTAGTCTTTTTGCAATTTTCTCTTTTATTTTATTGCTAAGTTCATCTGTGAGAGCAGAGGTTGACGCTGAAGTAGCATATATATTTAATACATTTTCTTTTTTAGTATGTGGATTTTTAGTCATGTGGATGGCTGCAGGATTTCTATTTTTAGAATCAGGTCTAGTTACAACGAGAAGTGTATCAACTATTGCTGCTAAAAATATTGGAAAGTTTGCAATTGTTTCAATTGTTTTCTATTTAATTGGATATAATCTTGGATATTCTGTCCCTGAAGGAGGTTATATTGGTACACCATCTATATGGACTGATAATTCATCTATGGAAACAGGTTATTCAGATGCCTCAGACTGGTTTTTTCAAGCTTTATTTGTTTGTGCAACTGTTTCAATTGTATCTGGTGCTGTTGCAGAGCGAATAAAAATTTGGCCTTTCTTCACTTTTGCTGCAGTTCTTGGAGGAGTAATTTATCCAATTCAAATGGGCTGGGAATGGGGTGGAGGATGGTTAGACGCCCTAGGTTTTGCAGATTTTGCTGGCTCGACATTAGTCCACGCTTGTGGTGGTTCTGCAGCTTTAGCAGGAGTAATTCTTTTAGGTCCAAGACTTGGAAGATTCAGTGCTAGTGGTGAACCAGCTAATATGGCTCCATTTGCTCCATCATCAATTCCTTTAGTCACATTAGGAACATTTATTTTATGGATGGGTTGGTATGGTTTTAATGGCGGATCGCAACTTGCATTAGGTTCTTATGAAGATGCAACAGCAATGTCAAAAATCTTTATGAACACTCAACTCGCAGCGTGCGGTGGATGTATGGCTGGCGCAGCAATAACAAGATTAATTGGTGGGAAAACTGATATTGTCATGATGCTTAATGGAGCACTTGCAGGTTTAGTTTCAATAACAGCTGAGCCATTAATGCCTAGTCCATTGCTTGCAATTGGAATTGGAGCAGTTGGTGGAGTAATAATGTATTATGGAACTAACTTTTTAAATTCATTAAAACTAGATGATGTTGTTGGTGCAATACCCGTACATATGTTTGCTGGTATTTGGGGAACATTAGTTGTCCCTCTAACTAATCCTGATGCATCATACTCAATCCAATTACTGGGTGTCGCATCAGTGTGTATCTTTGTTTTTGTTTTCTCATATATTGCAATATATTTAATTAAAAATATTATGGGATTAAGAATTAGTGAAGAAGCTGAAAAACTTGGTACTGATAAAGCCGAGGTTGGAGTGGTAGCTTATTCAATTAGAGATTAATACTTATAAAAAATTAAGAGAGGTAATTTTACCTCTCTTTAAAATAAAGGAGATAAAATATGAAGACAGCATTTATGATTAGTGGAAAGAAACATATTTTGAAATATGAAAGAAAAATGCCTGAAAAAGAAGTAATTAAAATGAAATCATTTGTGACTAATAAAGGTATGAAACTTACAAAAACTGCAAAGTTTAAAATAAAAAAAGTTTTAGAAAAAGATAAGGAAAGAATTTTTGATATTATTCTATAGTTAACAGCTACCTGAAAATATTGAAAGTTTACTTGCGTCTATTCCTAATAAGTTAAATGCATCGTTCCATTTATTATTAACTTTTTCATCAAAAATAAAATCACTATTTGCTTTTAGTGTCATCCAACTATTTGAAGCTAATTCCTTTTCAATTTGTCCTGGACCCCAACCTGCATATCCTAAAGCTAGAATACTATTTTTTGGACCATTACCTTTAGAAAGGTCTTCAAAAAATTCTGAAGTACTAGTTAACGCAACACCTTTATCTATTGTTAGAGTTTCTTTTTGAATTACTTCATCAGAATGTAAAACGAACCCTCTGCCACTTTCTACAGGGCCACCATAGCGAATATAAAGTTTTTTATCCTCTAATGGCTTGTCTATACCTAGTTGTTCAAGCAAATCGGGGTAAAGGTCATAATCAATTTTTTTGTTGATTATTATACCCATAGCCCCATCTTTTGAGTGAGCACACATATAAATTACCGTTTTTTCAAATCTATCATCTTCTAATGAAGGCATTGAAATTAAGAACTGACCAGTTAAATTCATATAGTATATATATTCGCGTTAATTTATATTTTTCAATATTGTATTGATTTATTTTATATGGACAAGGTAATAAAAGTTATAAATCTATTAAAAATAGCAATAATACTTGCTCTTTGGTTATTTAGCCCAGCTGGATACTCTTTATCCTCAGATTGGGCAATTAGTGAAAAATCAAAAGTTAGATTAATTTCACCAATGACCGCATCAAATAATAACAACCAATTAATTTTAGCATTAGAATATGAACTAGAAGAGGAATGGAAAACATATTGGAAATCTCCTGGAGGAGGAGGTTTTCCTCAAAAAATTGTATGGAATAATTCATCAAACGTTAAAGATATTAAAATATTATGGCCAGAACCAATAGAGTTTGAAATACTAGGTTTAAAATCAATTGGATATAAAGATAAAGTTATATTTCCTTTAATAGTAGATATTGAAGACAATCAAAAACAAACAAATATAAATTTAAATATAAATTATTTAGTTTGTAGAGATGTTTGTATTCCAGGTAATGCAGATATATTTTTAAACTTACCATCTGGAGATGGGGCTTACACAGATTATTTTTTTGAAATTGAAAAAGTTTTATCTACTACCTTAAATAATAATATTGCTTTAACGCCTATTTCTAATTTCTCATTTAAAGCTATTGAAAATAGTAATGACGTTATTTTTGATATAGAAATATCAACTAGTTCTTTTTTTGATAATCCAAAAATTTTTATTCACACACCATTTGGATTGCCAGTTGTAGAACCAATAAATAATTATTCCCTTGATTTTCAAAAATTAAAAACCTCTTTTAATTTTAGATCAGATCAATTTAATGAAAAAAAGTTTCCAATTGAAATATTTTTTTACGATAATAACCACAGTTTTAAAGTTGAAAAAAATATAGAAATTGAAAATGTAGATAAATATATTTCTATAAACAATAGTCTTCTATACTTACTCCTAATTTCACTATTAGGCGGGTTTATTTTAAATCTTATGCCATGTGTATTTCCAGTGTTATCTTTAAAATTATTATCTGTAATTAATACTGAAGATAAAAAGATAAAAAGTAGTTTTTTTATAACTGTATTGGGTATTATTACTTCTTTTCTAATACTTGGCTCATTTTTTGCTATTCTTAAACAAATTAATATTTCAATATCTTGGGGTATGCAATTTCAAGAACCTTACTTTTTAATGTTTATTTTAACTATTATATCAATGTTCTTCTTGAATACACTTGGTCTTTTCCAAATAAATATACCAAGTTTTTTATATTCATCAAAAATTTTAAATTCAGGAAATAATTTTTATACAAAGAATTTTTTTAATGGTTTTTTTGCTACACTTCTTGCTACACCTTGTTCAGCACCTTATTTGGGAACAGCTGTCACAGCAGCATTTACTCAATCGACAACGTATCTATTTTTAATATTTTGTTTTATGGGTATAGGAATGAGCATACCTTATTTGGTTATAGCTTTTTTTCCAGGCTTAATTTCCTTTTTACCTCGATCTGGAAAATGGATGATTTATTTTAAATATTTTTTATCTATTTTATTAATGATAACAATAGTTTGGCTATTAAGTATATTAAATAATTATTTTAATTATTTTTTTGTAGTTATATTTACTCTTTTATTAATCTTAATTTCAGCAATTTTAAAATTCAAAATTTATCAAATTCCATTAATTATTTTTTTAATAATTATTTTCTTTTTAACTCCAAATTTAAATTTTTTTAAAAAAATCAATGAAGAAAATTATAATAGTAATGATTGGTTAGATTTTAATTCCAATAGTATTCCTGAAATAATTGCTAATAATGAAATTATTTTTTTAGATATAACCGCAGATTGGTGCATTACATGTAAGTTTAATAAAATTAATGTTTTAAACTCAGAAACTGTTTCAGACTTTTTTGATTCAAAAGAAGTGACATTAATAAAAGCTGATTGGACACAACCAAATGAAAAAATAAATAAATTTTTAAAAAAATATAATAAATTTGGAATACCTTTTAATGCATTTTATTCTTCAAAGTTTCCAGAAGGTATAGTAATGAATGAAATATTGACTGAGAAACAAATATTTGAAACCTATAATATAGTTAAATAAGAAACATGGTTATTGATGATTTTAAAGTTCCTATTATTAAAAAAGGTATTTCATCCATATCTTCATTAAAAAATGAATTTATAAATAAAAAAATTATTCTATTTGGTGTTCCTGGTGCATTTACGCCAACTTGTTCTGAGAAACATCTTCCAGGTTACATAAAATTATATAATTCATTTTTAGATAAAAAAATTGATGGCATTTACTGTCTATCTGTAAATGATGAACATGTGATGAAATCTTGGTTAGTGAGTTATACAGATGGAGAAATAATCAATGGAATTGCAGACGGGAATGCTGAGATTACAAAGTATTTTGACCTGATATCAGATAAGACAAAAAATTATATGGGTTTTAGGTGTCGAAGATTTGCGATGGTAATTGAGAATAATGTGATTATAAATAAATTTATCGAAAACGATGGCGAATATAATGTTAGTTCAGCGGAATATATTTTAGAAAAAATTTAATTTTTAATTATATTACTCTAGTTTTTTCTTCTTTGAATTAAAGCGTAAACTGTTACTGCAACAGTAATCATAAGACCATTAATAAATTTAACGTAAAAACCTGATAGCCCTAAAGCAACTATTCCTGATTCTAATGAACCTATAATTAATACTCCAATAAAAGTTCCAAAAATAGTACCTTTACCGCCAAAGACTGAAGTACCTCCAACAAATACAGCTGCTAGTGTCGTTAACATTAAGCCCTCACCTTGTGTAGGCCAGAAGTATAACATTTCATACATTGTAAAAATTCCTGCTAAAGCAGAGAAAAAACCTAATTGAACAAAAGCAATAATTTTTACATTATCAACATTAATTCCCATCATTTGAGCACTTGCTTTATTGTCACCCACAAAGTGGATGTGATTTCCAAATTTATGGTAACGATAAACCCACTGCATCAAACCGGTTAATACAATGAACCAAATAAATTGCATTGGAATTTTCCCAAATAATTTTTCTACAAATATCATATGATGCCAGGTTCCATCTGCTACATCGACGATTGCAATACCACTACCTTGGGAAATTACATTAACTAATCCACGCCAAAAAAATAAAGTACCTATTGTTGCAACTATTGAAGGTATACCAATTTTAGTAACAAGTAATCCATTTACTAATCCAGCAAACATTCCAAGTGAAGTTGCTAAGATAAATGCTATAAAAAAATTACCATCGGTTGATGTCATTATAATTCCAAATATGAGAGATGTAATTCCAACTATAGATGGAAATGATAAATCAATTTCACCAAGTGTAACAACAAATGTTGCTGATATAGCAATTATGCCAAAAAAAGGCATAGATTGCATGAAAGCTCTGTAAATTGGAAATCTTGTAAATACATGAGGTGCACCCAAGAAGTAAATTAAGAAAAGCACTATGGCAATTATTGTAATACTAATTTCTAGTTTGTGTGTTTTTACAAAATAACTATTTAATAAACTACTCATTTAATCTTCTACCTTAATTTTACCTGATTCATGAAGTTGGATCATTTTTTGAACAAGCTCTTCTCTTGAAATATCTTCTTTGTTAAACTCTCCAACAACTTCTCCTCTATCTAAAATGATAAACCTATCTGCAGCACCGTAAACGTGTATTATATTATGATCGATAAAAATAGCTGATTTATTTTCATTTTTTAAACCTTTTACAAAGTTAAGTACTTTTTCTGTTTCTTGAATTGATAAACCCATAGTAGGTTCGTCTAATACGATTAAATCAGAATTAAAATACAATGATCTTCCAAAAGCAACACCTTGTTTTTCTCCACCTGATAGACCCATCACTGGAGAGTCAACAGTTATAGCTTTAGAGGTAAATCCTATATAATCCCGTAAAATTTTTTCTGCTTCTTTTCTTTGTTTTTTGATATCTAAAAAACCAAATGAGTTTGTAATTTCTCTTCCTGCAAAAATATTTCTAAACAATTCTTGTTGATCACAAAGTGCTCTTTCTTGATAAACAGCTTCAATCCCCATTTTTCTTGATTGAGCAACTGATTTAATTTGTACTTCTTCTTCTTTAAAAAAAACTTTTCCTGAGTTTGGACTATGTACTCCGGTTATAACTTTTATAAGTGTTGATTTTCCAGCACCATTATCACCAATTAAAGCTACTACTTCGCCTTTATTTATTTTTATATTTACATCTTTTAAAACTTTTACGTTTCCAAAGTTTTTATAAATATTTTCTAATTTTAAGAGTTCTTCTGCCATAAAAATTTAACCTGCCTTAGAGTAAGGCAGGTTATAAAATTTAATTTATCTGATTTGTACTGCTGCCAATGGAGCAACAGCATCTACGTTATCAGCTGTAACAAATGCAGCACCAGTATCCATAGCTAATCCAGCCATTCCATATTTTGTACTTAGGAATAACTGCACAATTGGCATATAACCTTGGATAAATGGTTGTTGATCAATTACAACATCAATGTAACCAGAGTTAATTCCATCAACAATAGGAGCTGATAAATCAAATCCAGCGCCACATACTTCTTCAGTACCGTGACCTGCAGCTTTCATATATGTTGGTAAACTTGCAGTTAATCCACCATGATCAGTAATTGCTAATTTGATATCAGGATTTGCACTGTAAGTAGCTACATACATAGGAGTTCCCTGTGATGCATCTGAGTTTACGTTATCAGGAATTTCTTGATAAACAACTTCAACACCTGCTGCTTCAACACCAGCTATTGCACCTTTAGTTCTTTCTCCTCTATTTGGCATACTTGCAAGACCCCAGATAAAAGCTTTATCTCCAGCTTGTAGACCACAAACTTCAACAGCTTTTTTACCTAGATTAAATCCAGCATCAAATAAATCTGCACCTGCATAACCAAATCCTTCAGTTTTATATTCTGCTTCAAGATCAGGAAGAGGTGTGTTCATAGTAGTAATAACTATTCCCATTTCTCTAGCTTCTTGAATGATAGGTCTCATTGCAGCATCTCCTGGAAAACCATAGATTGCAATTCCATCAGGCTGTAAAGCAACAGCTTCTTTAAATTGTTTAATCATGATTTCTGAGTTCCACTGTGACCAGTAGTAATCTACGTCACAACCAGTGTGTTCAGCAGCAGCTACTGCACCATTATAAACGATAGTTCCAAATGGGCCACCTTCAGGACCACCTGGGAAAAATATAAATTTCTTATCACAGCTGTAATCATTTTTTGCTACTGCTGAAGTAGATGCAAAAGCAAAAAATAAAGCAATGACAGCAAAGATTTTTTTCATAATTCCTCCAAATAATTTATGCATTAAATTATAAGTAAATAAATTAATAATACAATTAAATTAAATTATTAAAGATCTTATTAGAAATTTAAATCATCTTTTTTTTGATAGATAAAATAGTCGCACTTATTTACCAATATAAAGCAATTTTTGTATTTATAAGATTATCAAAAAGTGCTATTTTTTCATAATGGATGTTGATTTAGGTAAATGGTATCGAGCAAATATAGATAAAAAAGAATTCAAGCAGTTGTGCAAGAAATCTGATTGGCAGGGTTTTAAGCATATGATTATTTATTTTTCATCTCTATTTCTCTTTGGATATCTTGCGTATGTCACTTGGGGCACTTGGTGGTCGTTATTATTTTTTATAATATACGGAAATATTTGGGGATGTAGTGATGCTATTTGGCATGAAACTGGTCACAGAACAGCTTTTAAATCAAAATTCTGGAATGACTTCTTTTATTATATTGCTAGTTTCATGGATAATTTCGAGCCTATAAGATGGAGATATTCTCATTATCATCATCATACTTATACCCAGTTCAATGATCCTGTAGATTTTGAAATACATGTAAAAAAACCAACTGATTTAATTGTGTTTTTCTCACACTACATTCCATTCTCTGGTTTTATTTTTTTTAAAAATTCTCTTCAATGGGAAACTATAAAACATGCATTTGGTGTGACTACAGATGTAATGAAAGTTTGTATCCCTGAAAACGAAAGATGGAAATGTAGATTATCCGCTTGGAGTCATCTATCTATTTGGATCATAAGTATTGCTTCTTCATTATACTTTCAAAGCTGGCTTCCAGTTCTATATGTTTTATTACCTAATTTTTATGGAAAGACACTCGTTATGCTAATGGGTCTTACTCAGCACGCTGGACTGAGAGAAGATAAAAGAGATCACAGGTATACAACCAGAACAGTATATTTAAATCCGGTTTTAAGTTTTTTATATTGGCATATGGAATATCATGTTGAGCATCATATGTTCCCTCAAGTTCCCTCACATAATTTACCTAAACTACATGCTATGATTAAAGATCAATTACCGCCTGCCAGAAAAGGTCTTCTAGGGGCGTACAAAGAAATTGTTCCAGCACTTATAAAACAAGCAAAAAATCCAGACTATCAAATTCCATTATCTGTTCCAAGTAACGCCTAAACTAAGTGAAAAATAACATTATAATTTTAGGCGGTGGTCAAGCTGGAATCTATGCTGCAAGAGAAATTAGACAAAATGATACAGAATCAAATATTAAAATTTTAAGTGAAGAAAATTTATTACCATA
Organism: uncultured Alphaproteobacteria bacterium; assembly: GCA_902602885.1. Lineage (GTDB taxonomy): Bacteria > Pseudomonadota > Alphaproteobacteria > HIMB59 > CACPNW01. The sequence continues at coordinate 10,247 of CACKSM010000015.1, read as the reverse complement.
CGAAAGACCCCCCTTATCTAAAGATTTTTTGTTAGATAAAAAAAATGAAGATGATCTTTATTTTCATTCTATCGAGGTCCTAAAAAATGAAAATATAGATTTTGAAAATGTATTAATTAATAAAGTTGACTTTGAACATAAAAAACTTTTCTCAAAAAATGAAGATGTTTATAATTATGATAGTTTGCTTATTTCAACAGGGTCCGATAATAAAAAACTTAGCCTAGATAATAATTTAAATGATGATATTTATTATCTAAGAAATTTAGAAGAAGCCAAAATAATTAAGGAAAAAGTTTCAGATAAAAATAAAATAACTATTATTGGCGGCGGTTTTATTGGCTTAGAAATTGCTTCATCTTTATCTCAGCTGCAAAAGAAAGTCACTGTTATAGAAATCGGTAATCAACTTATGGGAAGAATTATACCCAAACAAATTGCTGATCTAGTTCAAAACACACATATAGAACAAGGAAATGAAATAATATTAAATAAACAGATATTTAAAATAATTAAAAAAAATGGTATTTATGAAATTTTATTAAACGATAATTCTATAATAGAAACAGATTTTGTAATTGCAGGTATAGGTTCAACTCCGTCAGTAAAGTTATTTGAAAATACAAATTTAAAACTTGATAATGGTATCGTAACAAATCAATTTTGTGAAACTTCTATTAAAGATGTTTATGCAGCAGGTGATGTATGTAATTTTTATCATCCATTTTATGAAAGAAATATGCGACTTGAGTCATATCAACATGCACAAAATCATGGAATTTGTGCTGGAAAAAATATTGCTGGAGTAAAAACAGAATACACTTCTATTCCTTGGATGTGGTCTGATCAATTTAATTTGAATCTTCAACTGACTGGTATTTGTTATGATTATGATGAAATTATTGCAAGAGGTAATGATATTAATAATGGTGTAATTTATTTTTTTCTAAAAAATAAAATAATAAAGGGTGCATGTGGTCTAGGAATTGCAGGAAAAGTTGGCCGTGACATTCGAATCACTTCTAAATTAACTGAGAAAAATACCATTGTAGATAAACAAATTCTCTCAGACCAAAATCAAAAATTAAATAAACTTATACAAAAACAATAATTTAATTATTTTGTATTTATTTTAATAGAATAGATATTATATACATTTTATGTCTGAAGAAAATTGGATTGAAGTAGGGTCTACTGATAGTATTGAAGAAGAGGATCTGATTAGATTTGATCATCAAGATAAAACCTTTTGTGTGTATAGGTTAACAGATGGTTTTTATGCTACTGATGGTATTTGTACACACGAGGCTGTACATCTTGAAGATGGTTTGGTTATGGATGATGAAATTGAATGTCCAATGCACCAGGGAATTTTTAACATTAAATCTGGAGAAGCTTTAAGCCCTCCAGCGTGTGAGGATTTAAAAACATACCCAGTTAAAGTTGATAATGACAAAATTTTCATTAAGATAGATTAAATATTTTTTGGAGATTTTATGAGCAGAAAAAAACTTACAGTTTACGATTATTTGCAATGCAAAGGTAAAAGACAACTAAGCGTTATGTTTGTACATAATGCTGACGAAGCTGCAGCAGCTGAAGAGGCAGGTATTGACATGATTTGTACTTCTCATGATGCTCCACAATTTGGTATTTATAATTCTTTTGATGAACTTAAGCGAATTCGAGAGGCTGCACCAACTTGCTTTATGCAATCTGGAGGTGCTGTAAGAGTAGCTTCTGAGTATGAAGCAATGAAACTATCACATAAGTATTTAGATATTGGTGCAGATGTAATCTATGGTGGCAATTGGAGTTACAAATGGATTAGAGCATTAAGAGATGAATATGTTCCAATTAATAGTCATGTTGGTTTAGTTCCAGGAAATGCTACCTGGATTGGTGGATTTGTTGCACAAGGCAAAACTGCTGACAAAGCCATTAGAATTTTAGAACATACTCTTGAGTTACAAGAAGCAGGAGCGATTGGAGTTGAACTGGAAGTAGTTCCACCAAAAGTTGCCGAAGTAATTACAAAAAAAGTTGACATTATGACTCTTTCAATGGGAAGTGGCTCTGGATGTGATGGGCAATATTTATTTGCTAATGATGTACTCGGGTATACTCAAGGAAAAATTCCAAGACATGCACGTATTTATAGAGATTTTAAAAAAGAATTTGCAAAGTTACAAGCTGAAAGAGTTAGTGCATTCAAAGAGTTTCACGATGATACAGTAAACCAAAAATTTAATGATCCTAAAATCACAGTTAAAATTGATGAAGGTGAATTTGAAAAATTTTTAAAGCTTTCAGAAAAGTTTTGATTAATGTTTGCGGGTGAAGTTGATTTAAAAACTTGGTATAAACCAAATATAAACAAGAAAACATTAAAGGAACTTTCTAAGAGATCTGATATAAAAGGTTTAATAGATGTATCCATATTTATTGTTGCTCTATTATTAAGCGGATATCTTTGTATTATAAGTTGGGGTACTTTATGGTCAATTCCTGCTCTTCTACTTTATGGAAATATTTTCTACTGCAAAATCATTAGCATTCAACATGAAACTAATCACGAAACATATTTTAGAACAAGAGCATTAAATAAACTTTTTTATCATATAACTTCTTTACTTGGTGGTTTTGAAGCAGTTAGATGGAAATGGAGTCATTTTCATCACCATACTTACACAATTTTTACACATGAGGAGGTTTACGATTATGAAAACAATAGTCCGAAACCAACAGAGCCTATTAGATTTCTTTTAAACTTTTTGCCACTTGGTCCAATAATCAACATACAAAAAATAAGACATTTTACTCATTTTGAAATAATTAAGCATTCATTTGGAATAATTACTCCTGTTGTAAAAGTTACAGTACCTAATAAGGAGATAAAAAAAATTATTAATAGTTCAAGATTATATTTAAGTTTTTGGTTGCTCGTAATTTTATGTTCAGTTTCGTTACAATCATGGTTACCAATAATAATGATAATTTTACCTCCATTTTACGGTAATACTATATTAATGATATGCGGCATGACTCAACATGCTGGACTAGCTGATAATATTAAAGATCATAGAAAAAGTACAAGAACAGTAATCATGAATCCGTTTTTTAGTTTTTTATATTCAAACATGGAGTATCATATTGAGCACCACATTTTCCCAAAAATCCCATGCCATAATTTAAAAAAATTTCACAAAATAGTTAAAAATCAAATGCCAGAACCTCATAAGGGAATAATTTCTGCTTATAGATCAATAATTCCAGCAATATTTAAGCAATCTAAAGATAAAAATTATTTTATTGATGTGAAGGTTCCAGATACGACAATTTAGTCTCTTTTTTTTTATTCAAAATATACTATAAATACGTCATGGGAAATCAACTAAATGATAGTGATTTTGGTACTAGAGATAAAAGGGGTCATTGGAAACCATTTGGCACAATAAGTATTAACCCACCTAAAGATATATTTTTTAACCCGATAAAATTTTTAAAGTATTTTTTTAAATTTCCTGGAATTTTTTTTCCATGGACTTTTGTTTTCGCAGCAATAACAGTTGCTACATATCTTTTTTTGACTCCTTCTTTAGAGACAATGAAGACTTTTGAAATAGGATGGATATCCTACATATTTTTCAGAAACGCAGTTATTATTTTGCTTTGGACAGGCTTCTTTCATTTAAGACTGAAGACACAAGGAACTTCATTTAAATATAATCCACGACCTCTAGAAAAAAATAACTCAACTTTTTTATTTAATGATCAGACTAAAGACAACCTATTCTATACTTTTTGTAGTGCCATTCCATTATGGACAGCTTATGAAGTAATTACATTTTGGGCATTTGCAAATCAAATAATCCCATATGTAAGCTGGGAGGTTTATCCGATATATTGTTGTTTTATGTTCTTTCTTGTTCCATTTATAAGAGACGCACATTTTTACCTAACTCATAGATTATTACACTGGGCACCACTTTATAAAATTGCCCATAAAGTTCATCACCGTAATACGAATACAGGTGCTTGGTCAGGTATGTCTATGCATCCAATAGAGCATTTACTCTATTTTTCAGGAATCTTAGTTCATTGGATAATCCCTTCACATCCTCTTGTTGCGATGTATCATGTATTTCATGCTGGTTTAGCCCCTACACCTGGACATACAGGATATGAGAAAATGACTTTCAAAAATGGTGTTTCAATTCCAACAGGTGATTATATGCATTACATACATCATAAATATTTTGAATGTAATTATTCAGGTGGAAATACTAGTTTCTTAGATAAATTAATGGGTACGTTCCATGATGGATCTGAAGAAGCAACCAAAGAAGTAATGGCTCGTATCAAAGATAAAGCCCATTACCTCTAAACTTATCTTCATAAATTTTAAATTTTATTATAATGATCTAAAATATGAGTAAGGTTGAATTATATAAAGATGTAAAAAATAGTTTAGGAGAAGGTATAACGTGGTCTTCAATTGATCAAAGTTTACTTTGGGTAGATATTAAACCAAAATCAGTTTTATTCAGAATTAATTTAGATAACGAAAGATTAGAAACTTTTGATTTACCTGATTTTGTAACAGCGACGTCAATAATCTCAAAGAATGAAATTGCTTTAGTCTCAAATAATGGAGTAAATAAATTTAACTTTCAATCTAAAAAATATGAAAGAATAATTAATGTTGAAGATGATATTTTAACAAATAGGTCTAATGATGGTGCATCAGATGCTAAAGGTAGGCTTTGGTTTGGGACGATGCAAAATAATTTTAATCTAGATGGAAGTGCAAAATCTTTAAATGCTAAATCTGGTAGTTTATATTGTCTATCTGATAATAAGTTAAATATTGTTGAAACAAATCTTGGTATACCTAATACATTTGTTTGGAGTCCAGATAACACAAAATTTTATTTTGCCGATACAACTGAGGGATCATTACTAGAATACAATTTTAACCTAGATGAAGGTAGTTTGTCAGACAAAAAAAACTTCTTTGATTTTGATAGAGGTGCTCCAGATGGATCAACTATTGATAGTGATGGTTTTATTTGGAATTGTCGTTGGGGTGGATCGTGTGTTGTGAAAATTGATCCAAAAGGCAGGGTTGATCAAATTTACGAGCTACCTGTTGAAAATGTTACAAATTGTGTATTTGGCGGCAATGATCTTAAAACTCTATTTATTACTACTGCTAATAACGCAGGTAAAAATAAGTACGATGGCAGCCTATTTGCATTAAATGTTACTACTCCCGGTATTGAAGATAATAAATTTAAAATTTGATTTTTTACTTTAATTAGATAAAACTTTTTTTATGAATAAAAAAAATAAATATAGATCTTCTAATTGGTATAATTCTAAATCACATCGAAGAGATACATTTATTCATAGAGGCTGGATGAGAAATCAAGGTCATCCAAACCATTTATTTGACGGGCGTCCTGTAATTGGTATTTGTAATACATGGTCGGAATTAACACCCTGTAATGGACATTTCAGAGAAATTGCGGAGTCTGTTAAAAAAGGTGTTTATGAGGCAGGAGGCTTTCCTTTAGAATTTCCAGTTTTTTCAGCAAGTGAATCCAATTTAAGACCAACAGCTATGTTGTTTAGAAATTTAGCAAGTATGGATGTTGAAGAGGCAATAAGGGGTAATCCCATAGACGGAGTCGTATTATTAATGGGATGTGATAAAACAACACCTTCATTAATGATGGGAGCTGCAAGTGTTGATCTTCCTACAATAGGTGTTTCAGGTGGCCCAATGCTTAATGGACATCATCAAGGTGAAACAATAGGTTCTGGTACTGGTGTTTGGAAACTTGATGCTGATTTAAATGCGGGCATAATAACAGAAGAAGATTTCATAAATGCAGAAATTTCAATGAGTAGATCAAAAGGTAACTGTATGACAATGGGGACTGCTTCAACAATGGGCTCAATGGTAGAAGCATTAGGAATGTCACTTCCTGGAAATGCTGCAATACCTGCAGTGGATTCTAGAAGATATGCTTTAGCACATATGTCTGGAAAAAGAATTGTTGAAATGGTCAAGGAAGATATAACAATGTCAAAAATTGTTACAAAAAAATCATTTGAAAATGCGATTAAAGTAAATGGAGCAATAGGCGGATCTACAAATGCAGTTATTCATTTAGCTGCAATTGCAGGTCGAATGGAAATTGATTTAGATTTAGATGATTGGAATAAATGTGGAGATGGTATTCCAACATTAGTAAATCTGCAGCCTTCAGGTAAATACTTAATGGAAGATTTTTATTATGCAGGTGGTGTTCCAGTAGTCATAAAAAGATTAATGGAAAAAAAATTACTAGATGAAAATTCAATGACTGTTAATGGAAAAACAATAGCTGAGAATAATTTAAATGCTAAGTGTTGGAACAATGACGTTATAAAAGAATTTGAAAATCCATTAACAAAAAATGGAGGAATAAAAATTCTGAGGGGCAATATAGCTCCAAATGGTGCAATTATTAAACCATCAGCTGCATCACCAGAATTAATGAAACATACTGGAAAAGCGGTAGTTTTTGAAAGTGTAGAAGAATTTCATGAAAAGATTGATGATCCCAATTTAGACGTTGATGAAAATTCAATATTAGTTTTAAAAAATTGTGGGCCAAAGGGTTACCCTGGTATGGCTGAAGTAGGTAATATGCGTCTTCCACAAAAAGTTCTTAAAAAAGGTGTGAGAGATATGATTAGAATATCTGACGCTAGAATGAGTGGTACAGCATTCGGTACCGTAATACTTCATACATCTCCAGAAGCTGCAGTTAAAGGTCCTTTAGCAGCAGTTCAAAATGGTGATGAAATAGAAGTAGATGTTGATCAGGGTATAATGAATTTAAAAGTTAATGAAGAAACAATAAAAAATCGTCTAGAAAATTATTCACCTGTTGTTCCAGAAATCACAGGTGGTTATCAAAAAATGTATGTAGAGCATGTTATGCAAGCTGACAAAGGAGCAGATCTAGATTTTCTTATTGGAAAAAGAGGAGCTGAAGTCAAAAGACATAGTCATTAATTAAAAATTATTAAAATAGATGAATAACAATTTTAATCCTTTGTCTGCTGAAGAATTAACTTCAAGAATAAATAAAATTCCTAGAGTTAATCTAGCTCAATTACCTACTGTACTTGAATTTGCACCTAATATTTCTAAAGAGTTGGGTATAAATCTTTATATCAAACGAGATGATTGCACTGCATTAGCTTTTGGAGGAAATAAAACAAGACATTTAGAGTTTATAATGGCTAAAACATTATCAGGAGATTATGACTGTATTTTAACTGGGGCTGCATCTCAATCTAATTTTTGCCGCCAAGCTGTAGCTGCTGCAAATAAACTAAATTTAGATAGTTATTTAGTATTAATGCACGGAATAAAAGGTAACTTAATGCAAGGTAATTTTTTATTATATAATATTCTGGGAGCTAATGTTGATGTTATTGATGGTGAGAATTTAGAAGAAATACCAAAGCATTTAGATATAAAATATAATGAGTTAATAAAAGAAGGTCGAAAACCCCTTTTAATTTATGGAGGATTTGGAAAAGAGGATACCACTCTTGCTGGTATAAGTTATGCAAATGCTATGGCTGAAATTGATTTACAAATGAAAGAGCAAAATTTTATGGCAGATCATCTATTTGTTACTGCTGCTAATATGACACAAGCAGGTTGTGAATTAGGGGCTAAGATATTAAATTGGCCAACTCGTATTCAAGGTATTTCTCCTGTTTATTGGGAAATGAATATTAAAAAAGATATAGCGAGAATATGTAATGATGCTGCAAAGATGCTTGATATTAATTTAGAGTTTTCACACGAAATGATTAATCATGACAATAATTATGTAGGTGAAAAGTATGGTGTGACTACAGAGGAAGGAATAAAGGCAACAAAACTTTTAGCTAATAAAGAGGGTATTATTTTAGACCCAGTTTATACATCAAAAGGCTTTGCAGCTCTCATTGATTATGTTGAAAAAGGAATTATTAAAAAAGGTGAAAACGTCATTTTTATGTTTACTGGTGGTAGTCCAGCGGTTTTTGCATATAACGATGAAATTGCAAATAACTCTACTCAATAATTTCAAAGTTATCTAAATATTTATTTGATAACTCAATACCTAAACCATGTTTATTTTCATCTAATTCGATAAAACCATTTTTTGCTTGAGGTTCGCCATCAAAAATATACCAAAATAATTCATTGCCAATTTCTACAGGCCAAAACGGAAAATATTCAACTATTGGAGCGTTTACTGAACTCATAGAAATATGAAAATTATGAACTTGTCCTGCGTGAGGAATAACCGGTATTTGAAATGCTTCCGCTAGAGCAGTAATTTTATGTGCCTGTGTTATTCCCCCAACTCTATTTGTATCAAATTGAACAACATCAATTGCTTTTTTCTCTAATAATTGTCTAAAACCAAAGAGCGTATATTCATGTTCGCCACCAGAAATAGGCGTTCTACAAGATGCTTTTAAATCTGCATAACCGTCAATATCATCTGCTATAACTGGTTCTTCTAACCAACGTAGATTTTCATTATCAATTAATCTCATCATTCTTTTTGCATATTCAAATGTCCATCCCATGTAAACATCTGCCATTATATCAACATTATCACCTACTACTGATCTTACAGTTTTAATGAGTTCAATATTCTTGTGCATACCTTCAGCGCCATCTGTTGGTCCCCATCCAAGTCTTAATTTCATAGCTTTAAAACCTTGATCTAAATAATCTTTTGCTTCTTTTGCAAGACTATCCAATGGCTGACTGTAAAGTTTACTTGCGTAGCATGGAAGTTTGGATTTAGTCTTTCCACCTAACATTTTAAATACAGGTTGTTTAGCTGACTTACCAAGCGCATCCCATATAGCAATATCCACTGCACTAATTGCAGTCATTCCAACGCCTTTTCTTCCCCAAGCTAATGTTTGTCGATACATTTTTTGCCAAATATGCTCGTAATCCCAAATACTTTCTCCAATAATTGCAGGTGTTAGATAATTATCAATAACGGATTTACATGGCAAAGGTGATAATGCAGCATTCCCTATACCAACAATTCCATCATTAGTTTCAACTTCAACAACTAGCCAACTAAGGAATTTGTAAGTTGTCCATCTATCATTTGAAATATTTTCTTGATTTATAATATCAGATGCATTGGTACAAAAATTTTCATGAATTTTTTGAATTGGACCTTTCCAATTATAAACTTTTGCACTGACTTTGATAATTTTACTCACACAATACTATTATACTAATTTAATTAAATTAAAGAGATTTTTTTGTTCTATTTGATAAAAGTTTAATTAAAAGTTTTAAAGATTCTAAAGTTGGATTAACATTAGCTTTACTTTTACCCACAATATCAAATGCTGTACCATGAGCTGGTGTTGTAATAGGAATTGGTAATCCTCCTTGAACAGTCACACCTTTTTCAAATCCAAATGATTTTAGACCTGATTGAATTGCGTCATGATACATACCGACTAAACAATTAAATTCCTTGTTTTTATATGCGCGAATAAAAGATGTATCACAAGGTAATGGTCCAAAAGTTTGTATATTTAATTTTCTAGCTTGTTGAATTGCTGGAATTATAATTTCTTTTTCTTCCGATCCAAATTCTCCATGAGGATTCAATGCCTGAACACCAATTTTTGGTGATCTCACACCATTCATTAATAAATAATTATTTACTAGTTTAATTGGTGCAAGAATATTTTTAATTGTTATATTTTTTGAAACTTCTCTCAGTGGTATGTGTGATGTAACTCTAGCTGTCCAAAAGTTCTTTAATACATTTAATTCACAAACATATGATTTAATTTTAAATTTATTTTTAAAATAATGTAATTCATCTTTAAATTTCATTCCCGCTAATTCTAAACTTGATTTATTAAAAGGAGCAAAATTTATACCATCGACTATATTCAAATTATATAACTCAACTGCTTTATTAATCGAATCCAAGACCGATAACCCTGAATTTTTATTTACTTTACCTAACGGATATATTTTTTTATTTTTGCTAATATCTAAAAATACTTTATTTGTATCTTTAAAATTAATTTGATTTATATTTTTAATCTTCTTTATATTTGTATGATTAGTATTTTTTTTTAAATATTGATTAAGAATATTTTTTTCACCTATTATAACAATATTTATGTTT
>CACKSM010000014.1 GCA_902602885.1 uncultured Alphaproteobacteria bacterium | reverse complement strand
ATAAATTTTTAAAAATTTTATCTTTTTCCTTAAGCATCAAATTTTCTTTCAGGCTGTGATGATTTTCTACCAATTTGTGAACCTACTTTTATTGATTTATTATCTTTTAAATCTTGAAGTATTTTTTTAAAACTCTCTTCATCTAAATCTTCATAATAATCATCATTGATCTGGACCATAGGAGCATTGCAACATGCACCTAAGCATTCAACTTCAACAACTGTAAATTTTTCATCATCACTTGTCTCGCCAATATTAGTTTCACAAACTTCTTGTGCAACTTTAGACAGTTTATCACTCCCTCTTAACCAACAAGGTGTTGTTCTACAAATTTGGACAAAATTTTTACCAATAGGTTCTAAATTAAACATCGAATAAAAAGTAGCAACTTCCAACACTCTTATATAAGACATACTTAGAGTTTCAGCTACTTTTTCCATTGAGTTTTTACTTAGCCATCCATTATTTTGTCTTTGTGCTAAATCAAGTAAAGGAATAACTGCGCTTTGAATACGGTTAGATGGATATTTTTTTATTATTTCAGAAATTTTTTTAAAATTTTCTGATGACCATTCAAAATTATCATTAATTTTTTTATATACTTTATTATTTGTACCAGGATGATGCATTATCTATCTATCTCTCCAAAAACAATATCTAAGCTACCTAGTATAGCGGCTATGTCTGCCATTAAGTGGCCTTTAGATAAATGATCCAATGTTTGAAGGTGTGCAAAACCAGGTGCTCTTATTTTACATCTATATGGTTTACTAGATCCATCAGAAACAAGGTAAACACCAAATTCACCTTTAGGAGCTTCTACTGCACTATAAATTTGACCAGCGGGAACGCGGTAACCTTCAGTGAAAAGTTTAAAATGATGAATTAAAGCTTCCATTGATTTTTTCATTTGATTTCTTTTAGGAGGTGTAATTTTATTATCCTCTACTGATATTGGGCCAGATTTGATTTTATTTAAACATTGGTTAATAATACTAATACTTTGTCTCATTTCTTCTATGCGTACCAAATATCGATCAAAACAATCACCTTTTTTTCCAACAGGAACTTCAAAATCAACTTGATCATAAGCATCATAAGGTTGAGATCTTCTTAAATCCCATGCTACACCTGTGCTTCTTAATACAGGACCCGAACACCCCCATTCAATTGCTTCTGACTTTGAAATTATTCCTATATCAACTGATCTTTGTCTTAATATTCTGTTATTAGTCAGTAAACTTTCAAGATCATCAATAAATTTTGGAAAAGTTTTAAAATGCTCAAATAATTTTTCTTCCATTCCCTCTGGCATATCCTGATGAACGCCACCAGGTCTAAAATAGGCTGCATGAAATCTTGCACCAGATACGGCTTCATGAAATTCTAAAAGCTTTTCCCTTTCTTCAAAACACCACAAAAAAGGTGTCACTGCACCAATGTCAGCAGCATAAGCAGGTATATTTAATAAATGATTTAGTATTCTAGTAATTTCAGCAAAAATAACACGAATATATTTAGCTCTTTCAGGGACATTAATTCCTAGAAGATTTTCAGTTGCTAATGCAAAAGCATGTTCTTGACACATTGGCGAAACATAATCAAGTCTATCAAAATAAGGAACTGCCTGAAGATAAGTTTTATATTCAATTAATTTTTCTGTTCCCCTGTGTAACAATCCAATGTGTGGTTCTGCTCTTTGAACTACCTCACCTTCCAGCTCAACTACTAAACGTAAAACACCATGCGCAGCTGGATGTTGGGGGCCAAAATTAATTGTAGTTGTATTAAGCTCTACTTCTTTCATTTAATTTTCACCAGTAGATTTCTCATCACCAAAAAGTTTGTTTTCCATTCCTTCCCATGGAGATTCACTATCAAAATTTCTAAATTCTTGAGTTAACTTAACAGGTTCATATATTACTTTTTTTTCAAGATCATCATAGCGAACTTCTGTGTGGCCTGTTAAAGGAAAATCTTTGCGCAATGGATAACCTTCAAAATTGTAATCCGTCATTATCCTTCTTAAATCAGGATGGTTTATAAATTCTATTCCAAATAAATCATAACATTCTCTTTCATACCAATCAGCAGATTTGTGAATATTGGTTAGTGATTCTATGTTGTCTTTTTCCTTAATAAAAGTTTTAAGAATAATTTTTTTATTTTTTGTTAAACTTTGCAAAATATAAATCAAATCAAATCTAAATTCTCTTGAAGGATAATCAACAGCTGTAATATCTAATAATTGATTAAAATTAAGCTCAGTGTTATCTCTTAATTCGTTAAAAATTTTTATGATATTATTTTTTTCAAATTCTATTTCTAACAAATTATTATTCTCTAAAACATTATTTATACCATCTATTTTAGTAAGAAATTTAATCATATAAAATTATCTTTTAAATTTATTTTCTCTTCTAATTTTTTTCTGTAATTGCAATATACCATAAACTAATGCTTCTGCTGTTGGGGGGCATCCTGGTACGTAAACATCAACAGGGACAATTCGATCACACCCTCTAACTACTGAATAAGAATAATGATAATATCCACCTCCATTTGCACAAGAACCCATTGATATAACCCATCGTGGTTCTGGCATTTGATCATAAACTTTTCTTAAAGCTGGAGCCATTTTATTTGTCAATGTACCGGCAACTATCATTACATCAGATTGTCTTGGACTTCCTCTTGGTATTACTCCGTAACGATCAAGATCATATCTTGCCATATAAGAATGTATCATTTCTACTCCACAGCATGCCAAGCCAAAAGTCATTGGCCACAAAGAACCAGTTCTAGCCCAAGTGAGAATTTTATCGTAGCTAGCAACTAAGAAACCTTTAGAGGATAATTCTGTGTTTAGAGTATCATCGACAATTTTTTTTGTTTCATCTACTCCCATTCTAAAGCTCCTTTTTTCCATTCATAAATAAAACCAATAGTTAAAATAGTCAGGAAAATCATCATTGACCAAAAACCAAACAACCCAATTTTACCAAGTGTTATTGCCCATGGAAACAAGAAAGCAACTTCCAAATCAAAGATGATAAACAAGATCGCTACTAAATAAAATCTTACATCAAATCTTCCACGAGCATCATCAAAAGCTTCAAATCCACACTCATAAGCAGATAATTTTTCTTGATCTGGCTGAGAGTCTCCAACTACAAAAGATAATAAAGTCATTCCAACAGCCAATGCCAACGCTATGAAAATAAAAATTAATATTGGTAAATATTCAAATAGAAGTTCTGTCACTATAATCTCACAATTAAATTAGTAATGTATTTAACGATTTATTCAACAATAACAATGTGTCTCGTTGCGACTTTAGTACACAAAAAACACTGAAATAAGTGGCGCGAGAGACGGGATTCGAACCCGCGGCCTCTGCCGTGACAGGGCAGCGTTCTAACCAGCTGAACTACTCCCGCGCATGGTGGGTGTTGAGAGACTTGAACTCCCGACCCTCTCGGTGTAAACGAGATGCTCTACCAACTGAGCTAAACACCCAAATAAAAACGGCTGTTAAATTTATTTAACAGCCGGTGCAAGAAAAAAAGATAATTAATTGTTTACTGAGTCTTTTAAAGCTTTTCCTACAGTAAATTTTGGTCTTTTAGATGCTGGTATTTGAATAGATTCACCAGTTCTAGGATTTCTACCAGTAGTAGCTTTTCTGTGACTAACGCTAAAATTACCAAAGCCTACTATACTAACTTTTTCATCTCTTTTAAGAGCATTAGTTATTGAATCTAAAAAACTTTCGATTGCTCTAGTTGCGTCAGATTTTGATAGTCCAGCGGAAGATGCTACAGATGCGATAAGATCATTTTTATTCACTTTTAGTCTCCTTTAATAAATTATGTAGATAATTCTATGTTTTCCCAACAAGTCAATAATATTATAAAAAAATTCGCAGAAATAAAGGAATTTAACGCTTAAATGGCCAAATTACTGGTTATTTCAAAATAATATATTAATGCGTGCTAGTAGTGTTTTGGTTATTTTTTAATTGAGATTCGGGTAAATTTAATGAAATTATTGGTTTTGTTAGGGTGTGCTCAAGAATGGCAAATGCATCAGAAATTGGTATAATTTTAATGTTCTTAATGACCTCATTATCAAACTCAGAAATTTCTCTATAATTTTCATGTGGTATGAGTACTTTTTTTATTCCAGCTCTACTTGCTGCATAGATTTTTTCTTTGAGACCGCCAATTGGAAGTACCCGACCTCTTAGTGTAATTTCTCCTGTCATAGCGACTTCTCTTTTAACTTTATTGTTGGTTAAGGAAGACACTAATGAATTAAATATTGCAATACCAGCGCTAGGTCCATCTTTTGGGGTTGCCCCTTCTGGAACATGTATATGTATATCGTAATTCTCAAAATCTTTTGGATTTATTCCTAAACTAATTGATTTTGACTTAACATATGATGTAGCAGCTTGGATTGATTCTTTCATAACTTCTCCTAATTTACCAGTAATAGTTAGTTTCCCCTTTCCTATAGATAAAATAACCTCTACTGATAATATTTCACCTCCTACTTCTGTCCATGCCAATCCATTTGTAACACCTATTAAATTCTTTTTTTCAATTTCATTTGACCTAAACTTTGCAATACCTAAAAGATCTTGAAGTGATTTGTCGTTTAAACTAATTTTTTTTAATCTTGAAGTTTCTAGTTTTTTTACAGTTTTTCTGCAAACTTTAGAAATTTCTTTTTCAAGATTTCTTACACCAGCTTCCTTAGTATAATTTCTAATTATACTATTTAAAACTTTAGAGTTGAATGAAAGTTCAGATTTTTTTATACCATGATTTTTTATTTGTTTGGGTACTAAATATTTTCTAGCTATCTGATTTTTTTCCTTTTCAGTATAACCAGGAATTCTAATAACTTCCATTCTATCAAGGAGAGCGGGAGGAATATTAAGAGTATTCGCTGTACATACGAACATTACATCAGAAAGATCGTAGTCAATCTCTAAGTAATGGTCATTAAACTTACTATTTTGTTCAGGATCAAGCACTTCTAAAAGCGCAGAAGATGGATCACCTCTCCAATCAGAACCAAGTTTATCGATTTCATCTAAAAGAATTAATGGATTTGATGATTTCGACTTTTTCATTGCTTGGATAAATCTGCCTGGCATTGATCCAATATATGTTTTTCTATGTCCTCTGATCTCTGCTTCATCTCTAACACCTCCTAGTGACATTCTGACGAAGCTTCTTCCTGTAGAATTTGCAATAGATTTACCTAGAGATGTTTTTCCAACACCTGGAGGGCCAACTAAACATAAAATTGGACCTTTGAGTTTATTGGTTCTTTTTTGAACTGCTAGATATTCAAGAATTCTTTCTTTAACTTTATCTAATCCGTAATGATCGCTTTCCAAAATGTTAGAAGCTTTATTAATATTTTGAGTAACTGGATTGGGATTATTCCATGGAATAGACATTACCCAGTCTAGATAATTTCTAATCACAGTTGCCTCAGCTGACATAGGGCTCATATTTTTTAATTTTTTAATTTCTGATGTACATTTTTCTTTAGCTTCTTTGGATAAATTATATTGATTTAGTTTTTTCTCGAGCTCAGCAATTTCATCTAGGTCTTCATTTTCTCCTAATTCTTTTTGAATTGCTTTCATTTGTTCATTCAAATAATATTCTTTCTGAGTTTTCTCCATTTGCCTTTTAACACGACCTTTTATTTTTTTCTCAACTTGAAAAGAATCAATTTCAGAAACTAGATATCCATAAATTTTGTTTAATCTTTCTTCTGTGTTTGTAATTTCTAAAATTTCTTGTTTTTGAGATATAGAAATTGATATGTTTGATACAATAATATCAACAATTTTATCAGGGTTGTTTGATAATTTGACATTATTAATTACATCGAGGGAGACTTTTTTATTAATTTTTTGAAACTCAATAAACTGCTCTACAATAAGTTTTTGAAGTGCCTTAATATTTGAATTTTTTTTTGTTTTATTATTAATTTCAGTGATGGATGCAGTGATAAATTCTTTGTTAAAGTTTATTTGATTAGCTTTTGCTCTTTGTATTCCTTCAACTAGAACCTTGAGGGTACCATCTGGAAGTTTTAAAAGTTGTATAATTTTAGCAACAGTACCAAAAGAATATAAATTTTCCTTATTAGGATTATCAACTTTTGAATTCTTTTGAGATATTAAAAAAATTTTTTTATCACCCTTCATCACATGATTAAGTGCATTTACTGATTGTTCTCTTCCTACAAATAGAGGGGCGACCATATTTGGAAATACCACTATGTCTCTAAGTGGAAGAACAGGAATTAAATATTTTTCCATAATATATAGATGTTTATATAATAATTAAATTCAAGAGTTGTTAGACATTAATTTTTGACTGCTTTCCTTATTTGAGTAAATTAATATTGGATCAGATTTTTTTGAAATAACATCATTATTTATTACCACCTTGTATAAATCTTTTTGATCTGGCACTTTATACATAAGATCCATTAACGAATCCTCTATTATAGATCTTAAACCTCTCGCCCCCGTATTTTGTGAAACCGCTAGCTTTGCAATTGCTTTTAGGGCATCTTCTTTGATTTCTAATTTTACTCCATCCATTTTCATAAGAGATTCAAATTGCTTAACAATAGCGTTTTTTGGCTGAGTCATTATTCGAATTAGCATATTTTCGTCTAGTTCACTCAAAGTAGTAATTACTGGAAGTCTTCCAATAAATTCAGGTATCATTCCAAACTTTAATAAATCTTGATTCTCTAGTTTTTTAAGTGCTGCTCCAACAGTTTTTTCAGTTTCTAATTCTAATTTAGAATTAAAACCTATAGCAGTTCCTTTTAAACGATATTTTATTATTTCTTCCAAACCAGAAAAGGCGCCTCCACATATAAATAGTATATTGGAAGTATCTACCTGTAAAAATTCTTGTTGCGGATGTTTTCTACCTCCTTGTGGTGGAACACTAGCTATAGTTCCTTCCATAATTTTAAGAAGAGCTTGCTGCACACCTTCTCCAGAAACATCTCTTGTTATAGATGGATTATCACTCTTCCTTCCAATTTTATCAATTTCATCAATGTAAACTATACCTTTTTGTGCACGTTCAACATTGTAATCAGATGCTTGTAATAATTTAAGAATTATATTTTCTACATCTTCTCCAACATATCCTGCTTCGGTTAAACTCGTTGCATCAGCTACTGTAAAAGGAACATCTAAAATTTTTGCTAAAGTCTGAGCTAATAATGTTTTACCTGTTCCGGTAGGGCCAACTAGAAGAATATTTGATTTTGAGATTTCAATATTATCATTTTCTATATTAGATGATAACCTTTTATAGTGATTATAAACTGCTACTGAAAGTATTTTTTTTGAGTCTACCTGGCCTATTACGTAATCATTTAAAAATTTATTTATCTCTGAAGGCTTTGGTATATCTTTTTTAATTTTGAATTTATTATTCTTATTATCTTCTTTAATAATATCCATGCATAGTTCTACGCATTCATCACAAACAAAAACAGTTGGGCCAGCTATTAACTTTTTAACTTCTTTCTGATTTTTGCCACAAAAAGAGCAAAACAATGAATCTTTATCATTTTTTTTATTCATTATTTCCTACCCTTTACAACTTTATCAATTAAACCAAATTTAATTGCTTCATCAGCAGAGAAATACTTATCTCTTTCCATGATACTTGAAATTTCTGATAATTTCTTTCCAGTATGTTTCGAGTAAATTTCATTTAATTTAATTTTTGTTTTTTTAATTTCATTAGTTTGAATTTCAATATCTGTAACCTGCCCTTGCATACCACCACTAGGTTGGTGAACCATTATTCTTGAATTCGGAAGAGAAAATCTCATTCCTTTTTCACCAGCAGTTAAAAGAAGGGAGCCTGCTGATGCTGCTTGACCAATACAAATAGTCATAATTTTTGAAGATACATATTGCATTGTGTCGTAAATAGCTAATCCAGACCAAACAATACCACCTGGTGAATTAATATAAAAAGAAATTTCTTTTTTTGGATTTTCAGACTCTAAAAATAATATTTGCGCACAAATTAGACTTGCAACATTATCATCAATAGGACCAGTTAGAAAAATTATTCTTTCTTTTAATAATCTGGAATAGATATCATAAGATCTTTCACCCCTTGATGATTGCTCAACAACCATTGGAATAAGATTATTTGTAATATTATCTATCGGATCTATCATTTCTTACTATCCTTGATATCAAATGTTTTAACTTCAAGTTTTTTATATTCATCTTCATTTAGTTTTATAACATTTGTCTTAGATTTGGAAATAATTGAATCAATTACTTTTTGTTCAATAAGGGGAGCTCTGATAGCATCTAATGATGATGGATTTTTTTCAAAATATTCCATTATTTGCTTCTCTTGACCAGGATATTGACTACTATATTCTAATATACCTTTATTGATTTCTTCCTCGGATATAACTATTTTTTCTTCTGAGGCGATATGTTGCATTAATAAACCAAGTTTAACTCGTCTTTCTGAAATTTTTTTATATCTTTTTTTAAGATCTTCATCACTTAGAAGTTTGTCGTCTTCATCTAAATTGCCTTCTTTTTTTGCATGCTCTAAACGATGCCATATTTGATTAAAATCATCTTCTAAAACGCCATCAGGCAAATCAAATTTATAGCTTTTATCTAAAAGATCCATTAATTCTTTTTTTTCTATTTGTTTTATCCCTTGCTCGTATTGAGTTTTAATATTGCTTACTAAGAAATCCTTAAGATCTTTTTCAGCTTTAAAACCATTCTTATCTAAAAAATCTTTTGTAAGTTCAAATTTAATTTTTTCTTCAATTGAAATTATTTCAAAATTAAATTTTGTTTTTTTAAATTTATCATCTTTGAGAATTTTAGATAAATTGAAACTTAATTCAACTTTATCTCCAACTTTTACTTTTTTTTCAATCAAGTCTTTATTTAAGCCTGGAAGTATTCCATCATCAAAACTTAAATCAATTGGGAAGCTTTTTTGAGATTTCAAATATTCTGGAAGGTCTTCTGAAGTAGACTCAAAATTAACAATAACTTTATCTGTATTTTTAACTTGTCGTGAACTTTCAATTTTTTTGAAGTTTTTTTGTGAAGCAATAAAACCCTTAAACTGATCTTCCTCTGCTTTTTTATCTATTTCAATTTCATATTTATTTATTTTTAGATCTTTAAAATCTTTAAGTTTAATTTCAGGTTTTAAATCAAATTTTAAATTTATAGTTACGGGTTTATTTTTTTCATAGTTACTAAGCTCAACTTTTGGAGCTCTAAAAAGTGAAAATTTTTTTTCTTCAATTAATTTTTTTGTATTTATATCTATTACTTTTTGAATAACTTCATTTAAGACATTGTCTTCGTATTTTTTCTTAACAATATTTAAAGGTGCTTTACCCTTTCTAAAGCCAGGTATGTTAACTGTTGGTATTATTTGATTTATTTTATTATCTACTTCAGTATCTATTTCTTCATATGGAATTTCCAATGAATATTCTTTATAAAGTTTCGTAGATTTTAATTCTTTTGTGTTCATAATCTTTTAACCTAATGGTAGGCCGGAAAGGACTTGAACCTTCACACCTCGCGGCACTAGAACCTAAATCTAGCGTGTCTACCAATTCCACCACCGGCCCCTATTATTATTAGCCTTTTATGTACAATAAATTAAAAAACAATAGAGAAAATAAACTAAATAGAAAATGGGGCGAACGATGGGATTCGAACCCACGGCATCAGGCACCACAAGCCTGCGCTCTAACCAACTGAGCTACGCTCGCCATATAAATTAATTAAAAGTTTAATTTTTATATTAAATCGCTATACCAAAAATATGGAAGTTTCAAAAAGAATATTTAATCTCGAAACTGAAACGGCATTCTCTATTCTTGCTAAAGCTAATAATCTCGCTGCTAAAGGTAAAGATATTATTAATTTAGGAATAGGACAGCCTGATTTTCCTACACCAATAAATATTCAGGAAGCTGCTATTAAAGCAATTAAAGACGGCTATCATGGTTATACTCCGTCAAATGGAATACCTGAATTACGAGAAGCAATTTCTGAACTAGTATTCAATAAATACAAAGCAAATATTAAACCAGAAAATGTTTTAATAACTCCTGGAGGTAAACCAGTAATTTTTATTTCAGCATTATTATTAGGTAGTGAAGATAGAGAAATAATCTTTCCTGACCCTGGTTTTCCAATTTATAGATCCATGATTAAATATAGTGGTGCAAAAGCTGTTCCACTAAAGCTTTCAGAAAAAGATAACTTCGAAATTAATACTGAACAATTAAAAGAATTAATTTCAGATAAAACAAGTTTGATAATCATAAATAATCCAAATAATCCAACAGGGTCATATATGAATAAGAAAAAAATTACTGGTCTTGTTAATTTGTTAGAGCAGTATCCAAAAGTCTCCATTTTAAGTGATGAAATTTATAGTAATATTATTTTTAATAATGAACAAATGCCATCATTATTAGAATATGAAACTATAAGAGATAGATTGATAGTTCTTGAAGGATGGAGCAAAACATATTGCATGACTGGATGGAGATTAGGTTGGAGTATATGGCCAGATAATTTAATTGAACATGCGAATAAAATATGTGTCAATTACAATTCCTGCGCTACTTCAATTTCGCAATATGCTGGATTAGAAGCTATTAAAGGTACACAGGAAGAAATTACAAAAATTGTTAGTGAATTTCAAAAAAGAAAAGAATACGTTTTCAATGAATTAAATAAATTAGATAAAATATCATGTTTTGAACCAGGAGGTGCGTTCTATGCATTTCCAAATATTTCAAAAACTGGATTAAGTGGAAAAAAGTTTTCAGACATAGCGCTTGAAGAAAAAGGAGTTGCTTTAGTTCCAGGATCAAGTTTTGGAGATAATGCGAGTGAATTTGTTAGAATAAGTTTTGCTAATTCTCTAGAAAACATTAAAGAAGCAATTAATAGATTATCTACAATATGAAAAAAATAGAAGCAATTATTAAACCATTCAAACTTTCCCAAGTAAAAGAAGCACTTCATGAAATTGGAATATCTGGAATGACTTTAATTGATGTTAAGGGTTTTGGAAGACAAAGAGGGTCTACTGGTGGAATTGACTCTAATGATGGGTATGATGATGAATTTTTAGCTAAAATGAAATTAGAGGTGATAGTTGAAGACAATCAAGTAGATGATGTGATTGAATCAATAAAAACTAGCGCTTATTCAGGAAAAATAGGTGATGGTAAGATTTTTGTATCGAATATTGAGCAGGTAATTAGAATAAGGACTGGTGAAAAAGACAGTGATGCTGTCTAATTTTTCTTTACTTTTATATAAAACCTAGTAATTAACCAATAATCGTTCAACTCTTTTAGAGTCGGAAGTAGGCATTGTGCCGAAGGAACGCATGCAAAAGTTATAAATCGTTCAACCTATTTTATATAGGTCGGAAGTAAGCCATAAGCTGAAGGAACGCGCATCAAAAGCAGATTTCATAACTAGAGCATGATTTAACCGGGTAACGCTGGATAGCATACCCTTTTGTTGAAGTAAGGAGATAGATATGAAATTAAAAAGCTCGACTCCAAAAGATTTAATGTCTGAAATTAAAGATATGGACATTAAGATGGTTGATATGCGCTTTACTGATATACCAGGAACAACTCAACATTTTACAATACCAATTAAATTTTTAGACGAAGATATATTTTCTGACGGACTTGGTTTTGATGGATCTTCAGTAAGAGGTTTCCAAGAAATTCAAGACAGTGATATGATTGTTTTGCCAGATGCAACAACAGCCTACATTGATCCATTTTTTTCAGAAAAAACTTTGGCATTACATTGTAATATTAAAGATCCTGTAACTTTGGTTGACTATAGTCGTGACCCAAGAAATATTGCTAAAAAAGCTGAAGCATATTTGAAATCATCTGGTATTGGTGACACAGCATTTTTTGGTCCAGAAGCAGAATTTTTTGTGTTTAATAACGTTCAGTTTGACTCAGGATCAAATTTTGCATTTCATGAAGTTGATTCTGTTGAAGGTACTTGGAATAGTGGTGCTGATGAAAACCCAAACTTAGGTCATAAACCTAGACATAAAGAAGGTTATTTTCCTTTACCGCCAGTTGATACACTTCAAGATGTAAGAACTGAAATGGTTATGACAATGCAAGACATTGGTCTTACAGTTGAAGCACATCACCATGAAGTTGCAACAGGTGGACAATGTGAAATTGATTTAGAATTTTCGCCTTTATTAAAAATGGCTGATGATATGATGAAATATAAGTACGTTGTAAAAAATGTTGCTAGACAACATGGAATGACAGCTACATTTATGCCTAAACCTTTATTCGAAGATAATGGTTCAGGTATGCACGTTCATCAAAGTGTTTGGAAAGACGGTGACACATTAATGTATAAAGAGGGTAACTATGCTAACCTAAGTGATTTAGCTCTAAATTATATTGGCGGTATACTTAAACATGCACCTGCTCTTTTAGCTTTTTGTGCTCCTACTACCAATTCTTATAAAAGATTGGTCCCAGGCTTTGAGGCTCCGGTGAACATTGTTTACTCTCAAAGAAATAGAACTGCATCTGTTAGAATTCCTGCTTATTCTCAAAGCCCTAAAGCAAAAAGAATGGAATTTAGATGTCCAGATCCAAGTGCAAATCCATACTTAGCATTCTCAGCAATGTTAATGGCGGGATTAGATGGAATTAAAAATAAAATTAATCCTGGTGATCCAACAGATATAAATCTCTATGCTGCTAGCGATGAAGTTTTGTCTAAAATTCAATCTACGCCTGGATCTTTAGCTGAATCTCTTGAAGCTCTTGAGAAAGATCATGCATTTTTATTAGAGGGTGATGTATTCACCAAAGATGTAATTGAAACTTATATTAGCTATAAAAAAGAGAGTGAGGTTGACCCTATTAATATTAGACCTCATCCGCACGAGTTTAAATTATACTACGACGTGTAGAATTATACTTGTCTCTATTAAAGAAAACCGCCTTAGGGCGGTTTTTTTTATGTTTTTAGAACAACACTTTTGATAAGAAATATTTGTGGCTAAAAAATCAACTTATAATGCCAAAGATATTGAAGTACTTGAGGGTCTTGAGCCAGTTCGTAAAAGACCTGGTATGTATATTGGAAGCACAAATCAAGATGGTCTTCATCATTTAGTTAACGAAGTACTAGATAATAGTATAGATGAAGTTTTAGCTGGTTACGCAACCGATATAAGTTTTCAATATAAAAAAGATGGTTTGATAAAAATAAAAGATAATGGAAGAGGTATTCCTATTGATTTTCATCCAAAATATAAAAATAAAAGAGCACTTGAAGTAGTTTTAACTACACTTCACGCAGGTGGTAAATTTAACAGTAATGCTTACAAAACTTCTGGTGGATTACACGGGGTTGGGATTTCTGTTGTAAATGCATTAAGTTCTTTATTACAAGTTCAGGTATTTAAAGATGGAAAAGTGTATAGACAAGATTACTCAAAAGGAAAGGTTAAGACAAAAATAAAAATTGAAAAATGTAGCAAAAAATTAAAAGGTACAGAAATTTCTTTTATCCCAGATGAAAGCATATTTGAAGAAACACAATTTGTTCCAAAAAAATTATATAATTTTATAAATATGAAATCAGTATTAGTTGGAGGCACAACTATCAACTTTGAAATTGATAAAGAATTAATAAAAGATAAAACCCCTAACAAAAAAAGTTTTTTTTATAAAAAAGGAATTGAAGATTATTTTCAATTAGAATACGCAAACAACTCTAAATTATTTGAAAAAAATTTTTTATTAAAATCAAAAATTAAAGATAATGAAAATTTTGAAACTTTAATTTCATTTAATACAAATGAAAATTCAAGTTTGATGTCATATTGTAACACTATTGAAACACCAGATGGCGGATCTCATGAAAATGGTATTCGTAATGGAATTCTAAAAGCTATAAAACTTTATGGCCAAAAAAATCAATTCTCAAAAATCAGTAATATCAATCACAGTGATATTTTTGATTACTCTAACGTAATTATTTCAATCTTTATAAATGATCCAAGTTTTGAAGGTCAAACTAAAAAGAGAATAATAATGCCAAATTTACAAAAAGAAATTGAAACAAAAATACAACAAGAATTTTTATTATGGTTAAATGCTAATAAGAAAAATTCAAAAATACTTTTAGATAATTTAATTGAAAGAGCTCTTCAAAGAACTGATTTATCAAAAATTAAAGAGTTAGATAGAAAAAGTATTAAAGAAAGAAATCGTCTTCCAGGTAAACTAGTAGATTGTTCGAGTAAATCAATAAAAGATTCTGAAATATTTATTGTTGAAGGCGACAGTGCTGGAGGTTCTGCTAAGCAAGCAAGAAATAGAGAATTTCAAGCAATACTTCCTTTAAGGGGGAAAATATTAAATGTTTATAATGTTGGGCTATCTAAAATTGCTGATAACAATGAAATACAAAATCTTATTCAATCTTTAGGTTGTGGTATTGGAAAAAACTTTGAAATTTCAAAACTTCGATATGAGAAAATTATTTTAATGACTGATGCGGACGTAGATGGTTCACATATTGCAACTCTACTTATTACTTTTTTTTATAAATATATGAAAAGTTTAATTGATGAAAATAAACTATATCTAGCAATGCCTCCTTTATTTAAAATTTATAACAAAAATAAATCTTTTTACGCATATGATGAAAAAGAGAAAGATAAATTAGTTGAAAAAGAATTTAAGTCTGACAATTATAACATTACAAGATTTAAAGGTTTGGGTGAAATGCCAGCTGATCAATTGAAAGAGACTACAATGGATCAAAACAAAAGGAATCTAATATTGATTAACTCTGAAAAAGCTAAGAAAGATATGAAGAATACCGAAAGTTTATTCGAAACCTTAATGGGAAAACAAGCAGAGTTACGTTTTAAATTTATTCAAAATAATGCTAACTTCATTAAAAATTTAGACGTCTAATTTATGAAAAAATATTTTTTGGTAATAGATCAAGGAACAACAAGTTCAAGAATTGTACTGTATAATAAAAAATTTGAAATATTCGATATTGCCCAAAAAGAATTTAAACAATATTTTCCCAATGAAGGATGGGTAGAACATAATGCAAAAGAAATTTGGGATGATGTTAGAAATTTAATTTCAAAAATATTAAGAAAAAATAAGTTAAATTCAAAAAATATAATTTCAATTGGAATTACCAATCAAAGAGAAACAACAGTTTTGTGGAATAAGAAAACTGGGAAACCAGTTTACAGAG
This sequence comes from uncultured Alphaproteobacteria bacterium, assembly GCA_902602885.1. GTDB lineage: Bacteria > Pseudomonadota > Alphaproteobacteria > HIMB59 > CACPNW01. The sequence continues at coordinate 6,039 of CACKSM010000014.1, read as the reverse complement.
CAATAGTCTGGCAAGATAGAAGAACAGCTAATCTTTGTGAAAATTTAAAAAGAAAAGGGATTGATAAAAAAATTCAAAAAATAACTGGACTAGAGCTTGATCCATATTTTTCAGCTACTAAAATTAAATGGATTATTGATAATGTTAAGGAAGTAAATAAGAATTTAAAAAATAATAATTTACTTTTTGGAACAATAGACACGTGGCTATTATGGAAATTAACCAAGGGAAAATCTCACTTAACAGATATATCAAATGCCTCAAGAACCATGATTTTTGATTCTCAAAAAGAGCAGTGGTCTGACAAAATTTTAAAAATATTTAATATTCCAAAAAATATCTTACCAACTGTAGTTGAAAATGCATATGATTTTGGCTCTACTAAATTATTTGGCGATTCAATACCAATTGGAGGCATGGCTGGAGACCAACAGTCAGCAACAATTGGTCAAGCTTGTTTTAAAACAGGACAATCAAAAAGTACATATGGTACAGGCTGTTTTCTTCTAATGAATATTGGAGAAAAATTTAAATTATCTAAAAATAGATTACTAACAACTGTTGCTTTTAAAATAAATGGTAAAAAAATGTTTTGCTATGAAGGAAGTATTTTTGTAGCAGGCTCTGCCATACAATGGCTTCGCGATAATTTAAAATTTATAAAAGATTCTAGTGAAACTGATAAATTGTATAAAAAAGCTAATAAAGATGAAAGTTTATTTTTTGTCCCAGCCTTAACTGGACTTGGGGCACCATATTGGAACCCTAATGCAAGAGGAACATTTTTTGGCATCACTAGAAATACGTCTAAAGAAGATATCATCAAAGCAACTTTGGACAGCCTATCTTTTCAAACTTATGAATTAATTGAGTGTATGGAAAAAGATTCTAAGACAAAGATTAGTGAAATAAGAGTTGATGGAGGTATGGTTAAAAATAATAGCTTTCTACAAAGTTTAGCAAATATTTCTCAAATTAAAATTATTAGACCAAGTAATGTTGAGACTACTTCACTTGGCGCAGCATATCTTGCAGCAATTCAATCTGGATATTTAAAAAATACAAGCCAAATAAGTAAACTTTGGAAAAAAGATAAAACAGTAAAAGCAAATATTAACAAATCCATTTCAACTTCTAGTATTAGTAAGTGGAAATCAATTATAAATGTAGTCAATAATTTTTATTAAGATTTAACCAATTTGAAAGTTCTAAAGAATGGATTTCTTCATCAAGTACATCATCATATATATGTAATTCTTTTTTCTCAAGATTATCAGGGTTTTGTAAAATCATTTTTTCGTTTTCAAATTCTGATAAATTTTCATATACTTTTTGTTCTAACAAAATATCTTTTCTCATTTCCATAAGTCCGGCCATCCATTTTGAATTAAATTCTGGATGGTATTGCACTGCCCAAACACTTGATTGATTTACTTCAAAGCTTATAGATTGGAATTGACTGATCTTATTTGAGGCTAGTACCTTAGTTTCTTTTGGAAGCTTTTCTGCTTCATCATAATGCCAACAGAGTGCATTAAATGATTTTTTTTTGTTTTTATACATGGGATGATTTTCACCATCTTGATTTAATGTAATATTTTTAGCTAAGACTGCTTCAAGGCCATTTGGATTTTTTCTTACTTTACCTCCTGCGGCAGTTACTAAAACCTGAAGGCCCCAACAACTACCAAATATTTTATTCTTTTTTTTAAATAATTCTTTAGCTAAATCTATTTGATTAGTTATGGATTTTGTCATGTTATATATATTAAGTAAGCTTCCTGTCCAGGCAACCGCTTCGAAATCGTCAAGACTTGTGCCTAAAGGAAGATAATTATTATGAACAGCAGGATGAATTGTTGTAATATTTATAGTTGAACTAGAATATTTTTTTAAAATTTTTTCATATACTTGAAATTGAGTATCCATACCCAATTTTGTATATCGATCAGAAGCTTCTTTTTCATTTCCATCGACTAATAATATGTTCATATTTATCTTTATTTTTCATCTATCATGAAATATGTAAAACTTCATGAAAATTAAACTAGGTATCGCGCCTATTGCCTGGAGCAATGATGATATGCCAGAACTTGGAGGTGACACTCCTATTGAAAAATGTTTAGAGGATGCAAGCACATCTGGATTTTCAGGTATTGAATTAGGTGGAAAATTTCCGAGAAATCCTGGAATAACAAAATATCTTTTAGAAAAATTTAATTTAAAAATGCCAGGTGGTTGGTATGGCGCAATGCTTAGAGAAAGAAGTGTAAAAGAAGAATGGATAGCTCTTCAAGATCATTTAAATTTATTAAAGTTAATTAATGCAGATGTTTTTGTTTTTGCTGATGTATCTGGTTCAATCCAAGGCGATCAATCAAAAGCTCTTAGTAAAAGACCAATACTTGAAAAAGATGAATGGGATAGTTATTGCAAAAAAATCAGTGAATTATCTGATATGCTGATGGATGAAGGAATGCCAATGTCGTATCATGAGCATATGGGAACTATTATACAGTCCGAGGAAGATGTAGATCGATTTATGGATATGACAAATCAAAATACATTTTTGCTTTACGATAGTGGACACTTAATGTTTGCCGAAGCAAATTACGAAAGAGTATTAAAAAATTATATTTCTCGAATTAACCATGTTCATTGTAAAGATATTAGAAAAGATGTTTTTTTAAAATCTATTAAAGATGACTTAAGTTTTAGAGAGTCTTTTTTAGATGGTGTTTTCACTGTTCCAGGAGATGGTTGCATCGATTACGATCCATTAATTAAGATACTATATGAGGCAAAATATCAGGAATGGTTAATTATTGAAGCTGAGCAGGATCCTAAAAAAGCAAACCCTCTTGAATATGCAAAATTAGGACATAACTACTTGCATAATATAATAACAAAAAATGGGTATATTCTTTAAAATAACAATAAGTACTTTAATTTCATTCATTCCTTTATATGTTCTAGCTCACAAAGTAACTTTAGAGGACAAATCGTTAGAAAAGATTGTTAACGAAAGAATGGCAATAATGCAAAAAATTAAAAGCACATCATCGAAACTTTACAGATTAATAAATTCAGATCAATATGAGGAAATGTTAGAGCTTAATGAAACTCTTCTTCACTCAGCATCTGAATTTAAAGATTTTTATCCTGAAAATAGTCAAGCAGAAGGAGCTAGTGATAATATTTGGAGTGATCGTGAGACATTTAATGAATATAACCAAAACTTTGTAGATGATATCGAAATGATATCTTTAAGTATAGAATTAGAAGATAAAGAGATGATAAGTGATGCTATTAAAGCAATGGCTGCAAATTGCAGCACTTGTCATAAAAAATTTAGAAATTAATTATTTAATCTTAAGTGTGGATTATATTTCCATTCTAAATATTTAACAAATTGAACCATTAGAAAATTTAAAAAAAGATAAAGAATTCCTGCAGCAATAAATGCTTCAACAGGTGCAAATGTTTTAGCCATTATCTTTCTAGCAATACCTGTCATTTCCATGTAGGTTGTCAAACTAACTAAAGAGGTTGCTTTAACCATTAGTATTAATTCATTACCGTAAGACGGTAGAACTTTTCGTATAGCTATAGGTAGAATAATTTTTCTTAAAAGTAAAAATTTTCCAAACCCAAGAGATAGGCCTGATTCAACCTGACTTTTCTCAATTGATTGAATACCACCTCGAAAAATTTCTGCTCCATATGCAACAGTATTAATTGTAAGTGCTATTACTCCGCACCAAAATGGTTCTTTCAATGCGTACCATAAAAAACTTTCTCGAATAAATTTTACTGAACCTAAACCAAAATAAATTAAATATATTTGAACAAGTAAAGGGGTTCCTCTAATGACAAAAATATAACTAGCAATTGTTCTTGATAATAATGCAATTTTAGAAACTCTTCCTAGAGCAAATAATAATGCTAAAACAAAACCAACTGGTAATGAAATTAATAATAATAAAATTGTATTATCTAAGCCAGATAGGACCAAAAAGAAATTTTTATAAATTAGAGAATTTTGAATACTATTTAAAAATTCAATCATGTCGAAAATCCTTTTGAATAATTTACTTCTAACGTTTTAAAAACCCTGCCAGAGATTGTTGTTAAACATAAATATAATATTGCGGCTGTTATTAAGAAAGTTAAAGGTGAATGCTCAACGTTAGAAGATATTCTAGATTGACGCATAATTTCAACAAGACCAGTTACAGAAATGAGGGAAGTATCTTTAAGAGTTATTTGCCATACATTCCCTATTCCCGGTAAAGCATGTCTTATAACTTGAGGCGAAATAACTTTTAGAAAAATACTAAATTTATTCATACCCAGTGCTCTTGCAGCTTCTATTTGACCCTTAGATATAGCCAAATAAGAAGCTCTTAAAACTTCACTGGAATATGTAGCTGAAATTACTGCAATGGCAATTGTCGCAATTGTAAGTGCGTTTAGTTCTATATATTTATTATATCCAAATACTTTAGCTATACTCATAACAACAGCATTGCCGCCAAAGAAAATTAGATAAATAACTAATAATTCAGGAACACCTCTTATTACTGTCGTATAAAAATTTGCAATAAATCTTGTTATTCTGTTTTGTATTATCTTTGCCCAAACTGTAATAATTGCTAAAAAAAGACCCAACCCCATTGATAAAATGCTTACTAGTAGAGTCATGAGTGTTGCAATAAGAAATTCATCGCCCCACCCTGCATCTCCAAATACAAGCTTATCAAATTTGAACATATAAAAGTAAACAAGTAATGATGAAAAATATACTTGTCTACCTTCTAATATATGAAATTTTAAATCAGAACTTTTTCTATTTCTTCAATAACCCTAGAGACAGGTATTTTATTGATATTTTTTGAGTTAAAATCACTTGAAGATATCGAAAATAGATTTGGATTTTCCGGAGTAAATTTTGTAGAATCTTTTGGACCAAAGAGTTTAATTAATGGGCAATATCCAGTTGATAACATATGACTAACACCACTATCATTTGAAATAGCCAATTGTAAATATTTAGTTGTTGCCATAATAATTTCTATATTTTGATATCCAGTAATATGATCCTCAATAAATATTGAGGAAGGATAAAGATTTTTTAATTTTTCTTTTAAATATAATTCGTCAGGTCCAATAAAAAAAACTATAGTCTTATTATTTCTTTCAAGATAATTACATAAATCGATGTATTTCTCTAAAGGCCAAATCTTATTTTTTTCTCCTGCACCAGGTGCAATTCCTACATAGCTTTTATGTTTTAATAAAATATTACTTATTAGTTCTTCGAGATTTTTACTTATTGGAATTTTAAAATCACTTCTATTATTTTTAATAACTATTAAATCTAATAAATCTAAAATGTAGTATAAATAATATTTTGTTTTCTTAGTATTTTTAATCTTATTAGTAGAAAAGAATCCATTAGCTGATCCAGAAATAAAATTTTTATGCTTGATGCGTTTTAATGCTATAGTTCTTATTACTGATTTTTGTGTATCTAAAATATAATCAAAAAAATCATTCTCTAAATTATATCTTTTTGATATTTTATTCCAAAAAAATGGACTAAGATCTGCTTGATCAAGAATCTCATCAATATAATTACTTGCAATGAATTTAAGAGTGCTTGAATAAACAGTCTTACCCTTATTAGTAAGCCAATATAATTTATAGTCTGGAAGTCTTGTTTTAATTTCGTGAAGAAGTTGTAATTTAATTATTCCATCTCCAATTTTTTCACCATTTGAAAAAACTAAAATTTTTTTAGTCATATTAGAACACTTTAACACAAATTTTTTTAGAGTCTAATTTTGAAGAATTGTAGGATTAAAAAGCGTAAATAAAACAAGACATTTGAAGGGTGATAAAAGGTAACATTTATGACCTAATTAACTAACCAAAAATTATAAAACTTAGACTTTTCTCTAATAAAAGCTGTGTAGTTTATCTTTGCAAAAGAAAAAAGGTTACCTTCAAAAAAAGTAAAAACAAGTGGTGCCCAAG
>CACKSM010000013.1 GCA_902602885.1 uncultured Alphaproteobacteria bacterium | reverse complement strand
ATATTATTGATTCTTTAAACTGGGTTTCTTCTCAAGGAGGTTTAAATTCGTTAATCTCCAAATCTCAGAATTCTTTACAAAAAATTCGAGAATGGATCAATGAGAGAGATTGGGTTACTTTTTTATCTGAAATTGAAGATGAGAATTATATTTCAAATACTGGAATAACTTTTAAAATTATTGAAGATTGGTTTACTAATAAAGATGAAAGTAGTCAAAGAGCTGTAATGGCCGATATTTGCAAGTTACTTTCTGAAAATAATGTTGGATTTGATTGTAATGGATATCCCAAAGCACCACCTTCTTTTAGAATATGGGCTGGAGGAACAGTTCAAACTTCAGATGTAGAATTAGTTTTACCTTGGATTGATTGGGCTTATTCAGAAATTAAATCAAAACATGCCTAGAGTACTAATATCAGATCCACTAGATAGTATCGCATCTGAAATTTTAACAAAGAATAATATCTCAGTTGATACAAAAACAAACTTATCTTCCGAAGAATTAAAAAAAATAATTGATAATTATGATGGTTTAATCATTCGTTCAGCAACAAAAGTGCGAAAAGACATAATTGATTCTCTATCAAATTTAAAAATTATAGGTAGGGCAGGAGCAGGAGTAGATAATGTTGATGTGGAAGCTGCTAAAAATAAAAATATTATTGTAATGAATACTCCAGGAGGCAATACAAATGCTACAGCAGAACATACAATTGGTTTAATTTTTGCATTACTAAGAAAAATTACTGCTGCAAATGAAACAACTCATAAGGGTCTTTGGGAAAAAAAGAAATTAAAGGGAAATGAAATTAAAGGTAAAAAAATTGGTATCGTAGGTTTTGGTAATGTAGGCAAAAGAGTTGCAGAAATATCTAATGTATTGGGAATGAAAGTTTCAATATTTTCTTCATATTTTGAAACAATTAAGGATAGCTTTCCTGAATATAATTCTTGTTCTATCGATGACATTATTAAATATTCAGATATAATTTCATTTCACTGTAAACCCAATAAGGATGGTAACCCCATTATGAATAAAAATCATTTATCAATGATGAAAAAAAATTGTATCATTATCAATACTGCTAGAGGTAACTTAGTTGATGAAGATGATCTTAAAAATGCTCTAGAAAAAAAAGAAATTCAAGGCGCTGCATTAGATGTTTTTAAAAATGAGCCTTTGGAAGAAAGTGGATTTTATAATTTAGATAATATAATTTTAACTCCACATATTGCTGCTTCTACTGATGAAGCACAAATAGTTGTAGCAGAAATGGTTGCTAATCAGTTTGTTGAATTTTTTAATAATAATAAAATTATAAATTCAGTTACTTAATAAAAATTTCAGTTAAATTTTCTAAGTAAGCAGATGGATTTGAGAGAATGTTACCATCTAATATATTAGCTTGATCTAAAATTAAATTTGAAGCTTTTTTATGGTCAATTTTTGTTAAATTTTGAGATAAATTTATAATCATCGGATGGTTTGGATTAATTTCAAGTATTTTTTTTGAAACAGGAGTTTTTTGATTATGCATTTTCATCAGCTTTTCCATATTTATATCCATCCCAGCTTCTTCAGCAACAAGCAGAATTGGACTTTTTGTTAATCTCTTAGATACAATAACATCAGATATTGTCTCTTTAAGCTCTGTTTTAAGTATGTTGATTAAATCATTGATTTTACTATCTACTTCTTTTTTATCTTCGTCTTTCTTACTTGATTTTTCACCAACTTTTGAAACATCAACCTTACCTTTGGTTATTGATTTAAATTCTAAATCTTTAAATTTATTTACATTTTGTATCCAAAACTCATCTACTGCATCAACCATAAACAAAACTGGTATCTTTTTATCAGTGAAAACTTCTAATTGAGGGGAGTTTTTAATATGATCCTTATCAGTATTAGCAAAATAATAAATTTCTTTTTGATCTTTAGCCATTAATTTAGTGTACTCTTCAAGAGATATTTTTTTATCATTTAAAGAATTTTCAAATCTCAATAGCGGTAGGATTTTTTCATGATGATCATTATGTTCATATAACCCTTCTTTTAGAACAGGACCAAAGTTATTCCAAAATGTCTCAAATTTATCCTTTTCTTTCTTAGCTAAGCTATCAATTTCACTTAAAATTTTATTTGTAATACCTTTTTTTATTTTTGTAATAATAGGATTATTTTGAAGCATTTCTCTACTTATATTGAGAGAAATATCTTGTGAGTCGACTACTCCTGGAATAAAACGTAACCAATTAGGAATTATGTCTTCACAATCATCAGTGATAAAAACTTTTTGAACATATAATTTTATTTTATTTTTCCTATCAGCATTGAATAAATCCATAGGTTGATTTGTAGGAAAATAAAGTAAAGCCTTATAACTAATAACACCCTCAGCGTTATAATGAATAGTTTTTAAGGGATCATCAAAGTTAAATGAAATATTATTATAAAATTGCTTATAGTCTTCCTCTTTTATATCCTTTTTATCTTTTAGCCATAATGGACTACCTTCATTTATTTTTTCTTCTTTTTCTTTATCATCAAGGTCTTTAAGATAAATTGGAAAAGGAATATAATTTGAGTATTTTGTTATAATTGATCTTAAACGAAATGAATCCAAAAATTCATCAGCATCTTTCTTGATATTTAGAGTTATACAAGTGCCTCTTTTATCTTTTTTAGCTTCTTCTATGGTATAATTTTCTTTTCCATTAGATGACCAAAGATTTGTTTCTTCATTTTCAGCATCTTTAGAAAGTACTTCAACATTATCTGCAACCATATATGAGGAATAAAAACCAACACCAAACTGTCCAATTGCAGAAATATCGTTGCTTTTTTTATTTTTCATTGCTTCAATAAATTTACTAGTTCCTGATCTCGCTATAGTTCCTAAATTGTCAATAAGTTCATTTTTTGACATTCCAATTCCATTATCTTCAATTTCAATTATTTTTTTCTTTTTTGAAACTCTGATATTAATCTTTAAATCCTTTTCATCTTTCAAAAGATTTTTTTTGGAAAGTGATTGATATCTTAATTTTTCGCAGGCATCAGCTGAATTAGATATTAGTTCTCTTAGAAATATTTCTCTTTCACTATAAAGGGAATTAGCAACAAGATCTAAAAGCTTACTTACTTCAGCTTGAAATGTTAAATTTTCTTTAGTTTTTTCTGCCATTTTTGAAATTTAAGCATTCATATCTATAATTCAATAGTAAGCAATAATTTTTTGCCACATTTAAGACTATATAAGTAAAAGTTATGGTATTTAGATTCATAATGAATTTTGATAATTTTTTTAAATTATTGTGCATTACATTGTTATTTTTATATGCATGCACCTCAAATCAGTTAACAAATACTGCTGATAGTTGCATAATTTTTGATGAAAAGAGAAGCTGGTATAAAGCAACTAAAAATTCTTATGATAAATGGAATACCCCAATTGCATTCCAATTAGCAGTTATAAAACAAGAATCATCTTTCACTCAATTTGCAAAACCGAAAAGAAAAAAATTTTTAGGTTTAATACCAACCTCTAGACCATCAACTGCTTTTGGTTATGCACAAATAACAAATCCCACTTGGGATTGGTATAAGAATAAAACTGGAAATCAAAATGCATCAAGGGCGAACTTTAAAGATGTAACCGATTTTATTGGCTGGTACACAACTCAGTCCGAAAATATGATTGGAATTTCAAAAAATGATTATTATAATCAATATTTAGCATACCATGAAGGTCAAAACGGATGGTCAAAAGAGACATTTAAAAGTAAAGATTGGTTGATTGATGTTGCTAAAAATGTAGAAAGAAATACTAAGATGTTTAATAAACAACTAAAACAATGTGAAGAAAAACTAAATAAAAAAGGTTTCTTCGGAATACTATAATGCCAATTTTAAATAGTATAAATCAAATGCAAGATCAGATGACAGAATGGCGTCAGGATCTGCATAAAATTCCTGAGATAGGCCTTCAAGAATTTGAAACATCAAAATATATCAAAAATAAGTTAAGTGAATTTAATATTAAATTTAAAGATGGTTACGCTAATACAGGTGTTGTTGCTTGGGTAGATGGTAATGAAGTTACTAGTGATAAGACAATTGGTTTGAGAGCAGATTTTGACGCTCTTCCTATGCCAGAACAAAACGAATTTAATCATAAATCACAAAATAAAGGTATGATGCATGGTTGTGGTCACGATGGTCACACCACAATGCTTCTTGGAGCAGCGAAATATCTAAGTGAAAATAATAATTTTAATGGAAGAGTATATTTTATTTTTCAACCAGGAGAAGAAGGTTTTGCTGGAGGAGAAAAAATGATTCAAGATGGTATGTTTGATGATTTTAAAATTGATGAAGTATATGCACTTCATAATTGGCCTGAGTTACCTTTAGGTACGTTTGGTGTAAATAGTGGACCGATGATGGCAGCAGTTGATGAATTTGATATTACTGTAAAAGGAAAGGGCGGTCATGCTGCATCACCTCATCTAGCAATTGATCCTGTTGTAATTTCTGCACAAGTTATTTCTGCTGTTCAAACAATTATAAGTAGATCCACAGATCCTGTTGATAAAGCTCTTATAAGTATTACAAAAATTAATGCTGGTACGGCTTATAATGTAATCGACGATCAAGTTAAAATGGGCGGGACTATTAGAACTTTTCGAAGAGAAACAAGAGCATATATAGAGAAAAGATTAAATGAATTATGTAAAGGTATAGCGGATGCACATGGTGCAGAGATAAAAATTGAATTTGATTTAGTTAATAAATATCCACCTACTATCAATTCTAAAGAAGAAACAAAATTTGCAGCAAATGTAGCTAAAGATTTAGTTGGTGATGATAAAGTTATTACTGATATTGACCCGTCAATGGGAGGAGAAGATTTTTCATATTTGCTAGAAAAAAAACCTGGCTCATATCTTTATCTAGGTCAAGGAGATGCAGAACATAGTGCTCATCTACATACAACAAAGTATGATTTTAATGATAATTTATTACCCATTGGTGTAAATTTTTGGGTGGACCTTGTTCAAAAATACTTTTCTAAGTAATCTTAATTGATGTTAAATTTTAGTGCGATTTATTCAATAATCGCATTTAGAATAAAAGAATTTCTACAAGAGTATCATTATTCTTTATTAGCCCCTTTAACTACAAATCTTTTATTTATATTAGTTTTTATAACAGTAGAAAATTATTACTCACTTTCTATGGATTCTGGTTCTTTTGTTGAATTTATTGCTCCTGGATTAATTATTATGATCGTAGCTCAGGAAAGTTACGATAATTCGTCTGCTACTTTAATTCATATGAAACAAATTGGTTCTTTAGATGATTGGTTAATGGCACCTATATATAGGATTGAAATATTAATATCTTTAATATTCACATCTCTTATTATTGGAATTATTTTAGCACTATTTAATTTTTTTATATTTACTTTTTTAATAGATATTGAAATTTATAATTTTTTTTATTTTTTTTACTACCTATTTTTAGTTATAATTTTTTTCTCATGTTTAGGATGTTTCGTAGGAATAATTTTTAATTCTTGGGATTCACAAAGTACATTCTCGAGCTTTTTTGTTGCGCCTATTAATTTTTTATCAGGAACCTTTTTTTCAATAAATTATCTTCCTGATAATTTGAAGGCTATACTTTTATATAATCCTTACTATTATGTTGTAAGCTTTTTTAGGAATTCATTTAATGATGAATTTTCATTTAATTTAGTTGAAAATATCTTTATAATATTTTTTATTTTATTAACTTTGATTATTACATCATTTATTTTTTTCAAAGGTTTTAAAATTATTAAATGATTGATATTATTTTTAATTTTTTAATTCAATTTGATTTATTAATCAAAAATAATTTAGAATTGTCTTTAATTTTATATTTTTTATTTTCATTTTTGTTTTTTACATTCTCTCTACCTGGCAGTTTAATAATTATACTTGCATCAAGTTTCTTTTTTGGATTTATTACAGGTTTTATAATTAATATAACAACTATTGTTTTAGGTAGTTTATGTTTTTTTCTTTTTTTTAAAAATCTATTTAAAAAATATTTTAATAAACAAATTGAAAAATTTAGTGATAAACTAAATACAATCATTAAAAAATCATCTTTTGAATACTTAGTTTTATTACGACTTATCTTTGGAGTACCATTATTTGTTCAAAATTTATTTTTATCAACATTAAATATTTCTAAAACTAAATTTATAATTTCATCTTTTGTTGGTTTTACTCCTTATTTTCTTTTTTTTTCATTTATTGGTAATCAATTTACTAATCTTATTGAAATTAAGGAATTTCAACTTAGTAATATTTTATCATTTGAATTAATTTTAATTTTTTTAATATTAATTATTCTTTTATTAATTAGAATTTTTTTTAAATTTAAATAAATAGTTTTTTAAATCTAATTGAAATGAATAATAAATAAATAGTAACAATTATTGCGGCATAAATAGTTATATCAATAATTATTAAATTATTTGCGGAAAATTCATCTGATATTCTTGAATATATCAAAGCTGAGGTCTGTATTATGGATGTAATAATAATAACATTAAGTAATCTGATTGAGCCCTTTGTATTTAAGTAGATCATTAAAAGACCAATAAATAAAAGACCTGTTATAGCTCCACCAAGATTTCTTAGCCATGCTATATTGGTATTTTCAGCAACAGTTAAATTCACAAAACTATATGGAAAAATTAAAAAATAAATTCCATAAATTAAAGAAAAAATTGATAAAAATAATATGCTTAATCTGATCATCTACTAAAAACTATTTATTAAGATATAATTAGTATTGCAAATTAATTTTTACTAAATATAGAAAATATATGATCCGATTGTTAATAGTTTTAATTGTTATAGTAATTATATTATTTATTTTGAGATCAAGAGCCAAATCACAATATAATAATTATGGTAACTTTTATAGAAATTTAATTCTGATAGTCATAATTGGAGGTATAATCTTCTTCCTTGCAACAACTGGAAAATTTTTGATACCACAGTTATTAAATCTTATTAAAGTTGGTTTACCATTCTTGACAAAATTAATAGGAATATAATGAAATATTTTTCAACAAACGATCTACCCTTAAACGATGAAATGATTAAATTTTGGAATGATAATGGATATTTGGTTATAGAAAATTTTAATACAGATAAAGAATGTGATGAATTAATGGAACGGTCATCATATCTTATCGAACATAATAATTTTAATAATCAAAAATCTATTTTTGATACAGTCAATCAAGCTCATAATGATGATAATTATTTTTTAGAATCAGGTGATAAAATTCGATTCTTCTTTGAAGAAAAAGCTAATTTAAATGATGATAACATAGAAGAAAATAAACATTTTATTGTAAATAAAATCGGTCATGCGTTGCACGACTTAGATAAAGTTTTTTATAAATTTTCTCATAAACAAAAACTTCAAGATATTGCTTTATCACTTGGTTTTTCAAAACCAAAATTACTTCAGTCTATGTATATTTTTAAACAACCTAAAATAGGTGGTGAAGTAGTTTGCCATCAAGATTCTACTTTTTTATATACTGAGCCAGAAAGTACTATCGGTTTCTGGTTTGCATTAGAAGATGCAAATAAAACAAACGGATGTTTACAAGTTGCAAGCGGAGGTCATAAAGGCCCATTAAGAAAACTTTTTAAAAAAGTAGACGGTAAAATGCAAATGATAGATCTAAATGATGAGCCATTTCCTGAAACTGATACTTTTGTAGAAGTAAAAAAAGGATCGCTTGTTTTATTACATGGTAGACTTCCTCATTATTCATGTGAGAACACAAGTTTAAAATCAAGACATGCTTACACAATTCATGTAATTGATAATAACAACGAATATCCAGAATGGAATTGGTTACAAAGATCTTCAATGCCTCTTAAAAGTTTTATTAATGACTAAAAAAATAATTTTAGATTGTGATCCAGGTCATGATGATGCTGTAGCAATAATGTTAGCTGCTTCCTCTAAAGAGATTGACATACTGGGTATCACCTGTGTTGGTGGAAATAGTGGTTTAAATAATACAGTAAATAATGCTCTTAAGGTTTGTACGTTAATTGAAAGAACGGACATTAAAGTTTATTCTGGTGCAAATAAACCAATTCATTATGAATTATTTACAGCTGAATATGTTCACGGAAAAACCGGATTAGATAAAAAAGGTGATCCTATAATAATAGATACAAATTATAAACCTCAAGAAAAACATGCAGTTGATTTCATAGTAGAAACTTGTAAATCTTCAACAGAGCAAATTTATTTATGTCCAACAGGACCTCTTACAAATATTGCCTTAAGTTTAAAAAAAGATCCATCTATTAAAGAAAATATAAAAGAAATAGTTTTTATGGGTGGAGCTGCTATGTGCTTAGGAAATACTACCCCATCAGCTGAATTTAATATTTATGTGGATCCACATGCGGCTAATATTGTTCTAGAATCAGGCATTCCTCTAACAATGATGGGTTTAGATGTTACTCATCAGGTAAATGTAAATTCAAAAATTATCCAATCAATGAATGAAAATAAAAATAAAAGTTCTAAGTTTTTTGGAGAACTAATGGAATTTTATACAATATTTCATAAAGAATTATACGAAACTGAGGAAACTCCTTTGCATGATCCATGTGTTATTGCATATTTGTTAGATCCATCTATTTTTAGTGGAAAAGAAGTTAATGTCACAGTTGAAGAAAATTCTGAATTAACAAGAGGGGAGACTGTTGTTGATTGGCTAGGTGTTACAAAAAGACCAGTAAATTGTTTTGTGATGAATGAAGCTAATGATGAAAAATTTTTTCAATTACTTAAAGCTAAATTATCGCTATTACCTTAACTATAAAAACTCTTTGCAATCTTTCCAGCTAAATTCGCATTATTGATTATTAAAGATACATTAGCATTTAGAGTTTCATTTTTTGATTGTTCGTTAATTTCTTTTATGAGAAACGGGGTTAATTCTTTTCCACTAATATTATTTCTGTCAGCTTTTATTGTTGCATTATTTATCCATTTTTCTACGTCATTTTTATTAAGTGCTTTTTCTAATGGAACTTTATTAAATATGAGAATTGATTTTTTATTTCCCATATTTTCATTGAGTTTTAAAAAAGAAGAAATTTCATGAATTTCATCAAATTTATTATCGACTTTATTTTCTGTTTCTTCATACCAAAAACCAGGCATATAATTTGTTTGATAACCAATTCTTGTAATTCCTAAAGTTTCAAGAAGTTCATTTGTTTTATTTAAATCTAATATAGATTTAGCACCACTACAGATTACAAAATTTGAATTCTCAGAAAGTGCATATAGATCTGCAGATACATCATTGGTATTTTCAGCATTTAGATGCACACCACCAATTCCTCCTGTTGCAAAAAATTTTATTTGAAATTTAGAAGCTATAGAAATTGTACTTGCTACTGTTGTAGCAGCATTTTCTTTATTAAATATTGATAAATTTATATTGTGGTTTGAAACTTTTTGTACATTTTTCTCTTTTGCTAATATTTGAATATCTTCTTCCGATAATCCTATTTTAACCTTACCTCGAATTATTCCTATTGTTGCAGCAATTGCACCGTTATCTTCAACAGCCTTTATAGACTCATTTGCGACTTTAATATTTTCTGGATAGGGCAATCCATGACTAATCAACGTACTTTCTAGTGCTACTATTGGTTTTTTTCTATTTATTGCTTCTTGAACTTTTTTACTTATATCAAATATTTCATGCATACTATTGTACAATCACTCTCTTAGAAAGATTTTTAATTTTTAAAAAATCACTCTTAGTTTTTAGACTTTTACCACTAGCATAATAAGACCCGCATGCTACAGAAGTTTTCAAAATATAATTCATTTTTTCATTTAAACTGAACAAATACAGCATCATAGCTGCTAGTGCGTCTCCAGCTCCATTTTCGTTTACTACTTTGATTGATGGGGGTTTTATTTTTTTTATAAATTCATTACTTCCAAAGATTACATTATTTTTTGAATTAGTAGTAATTATTTTTATTTTTTTATTTTGTTTTAATATTTTTTTTACACCTAATATTATATTTGAAGAATTTGTAAGTTTAAGTAACTCTGCTTTATTTAAGAATATAAAATCAATTTTATTTATAATTCTTTTAATTTTAATAACTTTATGCACTGATGTTGCGCACACTATAATTTTATTTTTTTTTGATAGTTTATTTATTGATTTTTCCAAATAGGTTTTAGAAAAATTTAGATCAAATATTATATTTTTATTCTTGATGTTTGGTATTTTTAAAGATTTATTATTTTCATATTCATCTGTGTTAGCTAATCCTAATAGAAATTTATTATTTTTATCTGATAAAGCTAAATAGTATCTATCTGCATAATCTTTATTCACTTGATGAACATAGATTTTTTTTGAGATTTTTTTTCTAATCTCTTCATTGATAGCTAAACTATAAAAGTTTACATCAACAAAATTCGAAAGCAATTCTGCAATATTGTACGCCACTCCACCAATTCTGTTTTTTTGTGTAATTTGATTAGATCTAAAATTAATAATATTTTTTTTAAGATTTAATAAATAATCGTGATGAATTGCCCCAATACAAACAAAAATGTTTTTAGATTTCAACATTATGAATTATACACCTTTTATGTCAGTTTTTGATGTTGATCCACCTATTATTGATAATAAACATTTAATTAAATGGTTAAAGATTAATTTTTCTTTCTTAAGAAATAAATTACTCAAAATTAAACAACTTGATAGTGAAAGGGATATAAATTTTATTATATTCATAAATAATAAAAAAAAATATGTATTAAAAATTTCAAACCCATCAGAAAAAATAAATATATTACAATACCAAGATAGATTAATTAATTATTTACGAAGTGATCTTAGTCTTAAATCTTTTATACCAAAAATACAACATACAAAGATTGTAAAATATTTAGATAAAAAGAATAGAGAATGCTTTGTTAGGATCTTATCTTATATTGAAGGGCGCATGTATGGAGATACTAAAAGTAATGATAAAATTGAAAATTCTTTGGGTAAGTTACTTGGAAAAGTATCAACTAAGTTGAAAGCATTTAACGATATAGATGCCCATAGAAATTTTATTTGGGATCCATCAAATATAAAATGGATTAAAAAAGACATTAATATTTTTACTGGTTCAAAAAAATTAATTTTATTAAAATGTTTTTCAGAATATGAAAAATTTGTAAAAAATAATTTAAATAAATTAAGATATTCAATAACTCATTCAGATCCAAATAATTATAATATTGTTATTAAAGAAAACAATGTTTGTGGTTTACTAGATTATGGAGATTCTATTTATTCTCCAACTATAAATGATTTAGCTATATGCCTTTCATATGCGTTAATGAACAATGATAATATTTATCTTACACTTAAAAATATAATAACAGAGTACAATAAACAGTTTTCTATTAATGAGGATGAAATTAATTCATTAATATCATTATGTAAGTCAAGACTTATGATTACTGTTGTAATGGCAAAAAAACAAAGAATTAAATATCCATCAAATCAATATTTAAGCATTAGTGAGAAAGATGCATGGTCTTTATTAGAAAAATTAGACAAAATTCCTATCAATTTTTTAATATATATTGTTCGCGAAATATGCGGCTTTGATATTATTCACCATCATAATGAAATTATAAATTATATAAATAAATTCAACTTTGGTAATATTTTTAAATTTAATTTACTTGATAAAAATAAATCTATCTTAAAATTAAGTTCTGATTCACCTTTATTAAAAGGTAACCCAGATAATAGTTCGCTTAAGAAAAGAGTTAATAAAATATTTAAAGAAGATAATTCTCGAATAGGTATAGGTTTATACAATGAAAAAAGAAAAGTTTATAAAGGACCTAACTTTATTTCTGCATTAAATACGAATGAAAGACGTAATATTCACTTAGGAATTGATATTTTTATTGATCAGGGAACAGATTTATTTGCGCCAATAGATGGTAAAATTATAATTTTAAAAAATAATAATTTTAAATATGACTATGGCCCCACTCTAGTTTTAGAACATAGTTTTAAAAAATATAAATTTTATACTCTATACGGTCATTTATCTAAAATAATGTTTCAAAAGCTAAAAATTGGAAAAAAAATTAAGAAAGGTGAATGGATTGGTAAAATTGGTAATTCTATTGAAAATGGAAAATGGTTACCGCATTTACATTTTCAAATTATTTTAGATTTATTAGGACATGATAAGAATTTTCCAGGAGTAGGTGAAGAATTTTTATTCAATATTTGGAATAAAATTTCACCTGATCCAAATTTAATTCTACGAATTCCAAAAACTTTTTATTCTAATAATAATAATTTTAAAGATACTTTAAAGAAAAGAAGAAAAAATATTTCTGATAATTTATCAATTTCTTACAAGAAACCTCTTCATATGCTTGAAGCTAAAGATCAGTATTTTTTTGATAGATATGGCAGGAGATACTTAGATTGTGTAAATAATATTTCCCATGTTGGACATTCAAATTCCTATGTCCATGAAGCTATGACTCAGCAAAATTCAAAACTTAATACTAATACGAGATATCTATACGATACAATTAACGATTATAGCGAATTACTTTTAAGTAAGTTTCCAAAGAAGTTAAATAAGATATTTTTCGTATGTACAGGATCTGAAGCTAATGATTTAGCTTATAGAATTGCCCAAACTTATACTAGTGCAAAAGATGTTTTTGTGATGGACAATGCTTATCATGGGCACACCAATGCTTTAATTGATCTAAGTCCATATAAATTTAATAGTAAGGGTGGTTCGGGTAAAAAAGATTATGTTCATGTATTAGACATGCCTGATCCCTTAAGAGGTAAGTGGAGATATCAAAATTCAAATTGGATTCAAAAATATATAGATGAAGCTAAAACGGTAATTAGAAATAAAATTAAAGAAACAAAAATTGCATGTTTTTTTACTGAAAGTATACTTGGTTGCGGCGGTCAAGTAATTCTTCCAAAAAATTATTTAAAAGAAATATTTTCAGAAATTAGAAGAAATAATGCATTATGTATTGTTGACGAGGTACAAACTGGTTTTGGACGCGTTGGAAGACATTTTTGGTCATTTGAAGAGCATGATGTCGTTCCTGATATAGTAACCTTGGGTAAACCTATGGGCAATGGTCACCCTATAGCTGCTGTTATAACTACAGAAAAAATTGCTTCAACTTTTAATAATGGGATGGAATATTTTAACTCATTCGGTGGTAATCCTGTTTCCTGTGCTATAGGTAAAGCAGTATTAGAGACTATTGATAATAATAAATTACAAAAAAATGCTTTGTTAGTTGGTAATTATTTTTTAAAAGAATTAAAAAAAATCCAACTTAAATATAAAAAATATATTAGTGAAGTTAGAGGTAGGGGGCTTTTTTTAGGAATAGATATTATTCAGAATAGTAATGTGTCTAAACCAAATAAAAAATTAGCTAAACTGCTTATTAATTATATGAGAAATCAAGGTATTTTATTGAGCACTGATGGACCTTATGACAATGTTATTAAAATAAAACCACCTCTTGTATTTACAAAATTAAATGTTGATCAGGTATGTAAAAACTTAGAAACTTTCTTTAAAAAATTATAAAATATATTCCATAACTAATCATTAACAGACCAATGGTTAGATCAATCCAAAACCAAGTTTTATTTGAATAAATATATTTTGACAAAAACTTTGACATATATCCTAAAGAAAAGAAAAACAAAAAACTAGCTGAAATTGCTCCAACGCCAAATGAAAATTGATCATTAAAATTTGTTGATAATGATCCCAGCAAAATAATTGTATCTAGATAAACATGAGGATTTGCGTATGTAATAAGGAATAAGGTAATTAATACTTTTCCGTATTCGTTAATTATATTTAATTTTTTATTTATATCTTTAATTTGATTTAACTTTATAACTTTATTTAATCCATAAAATATAAGCCAAATTCCACCTAATACTTTTATTATTCCTATGATACTTGGATTAATTTGAACAATATAATTAGATAGATATATTCCAATTACAATTAGTAAACTGTCAGATAGACCGCAAAATAAAGTAACTGTAAAAACATAAGATTTTTTAAGCCCTTGTTGAATTACAAATAAATTTTGCGGTCCTATGGCTATAATTAATGTTCCTCCAATTATTAATCCTTGGATAAAATCATAAATATACATATTGCCTTAAATTATAATTACACTATTTTAAAATTATGCACAAAATTATATTGTTTAGTTTGTTTATTTTATTATCAAAAAGTGTTTATGGAGAAATGATAAAACCAAACCCTTCAATTGGTCCCAAAGAAGTTATTTTAATTCAATTAAAAGCACTACAAAAAAATAATTCACCTTTTGACGACGCCGGTATTGAACAAACTTGGGAATTTGCACATCCAAATAATAGAATGTATACAGGTCCTCTAGATAATTTTATTAGGATGATTAAAAATCCATCCTACTCAATGATGATTGATCATTTAGAACACAATATAATTCCAGTTCAGGAACAAGAAAAAAGTTCATATTACTTTGTAGAGCTTACAGATAGTAATGGAAAAAAATTTGGTTTCGAATGGACAGTAGAAAAAGTAGAGCAAAACGGTGAGTTTAAAGATTGTTGGATGACCGTAGGTGTTTCTAGACCAATGCCTTTATCGCAAGCATCATAGTGTGCGGAAGATTTACAAGTACTGAAGATAAAGAAAAAATTATAAAACTTTTTCCTAACTCTGAAGTTTTAAATTACGCACATAAGTCTTACAATATATCACCGTCTAATATTGTTAATATTATTTATGAAAACAATCATAAACTTTTAATAGATACTTTTATTTGGAGTTATAGTTTTTTTAGTAAACAAAATAATGTTACTCAATTTGTAATTAATGCAAGAATTGAAACGATTAATGATAAATATTTATTCAAAGAATCATTTACTAAAAGAAAATGTCTTATTATTGCAAATGGATACTATGAATGGAAAAATATAAATAATCAAAAACAACCATATTTAATATCAATTCCTAGAAATGAATTATTGTTTTTTGGTGGAATTTGGAGGGAAGAAATAAGAGATAAAAAAAAAATGAATGTTGTCTGTATCATTACTAAGGAAGCAAATGAAAACCTTTCCCATATACATAATAGAATGCCTCTTATTATGTCTCATAATGAGGGTCTTGATTTTCTTAATGATAATGAAAATGAATTTCTACATAAAAACAAAAGTATTATCGAGGATGATTTAGACTTTTATCCAGTATCAAAAATTGTAAATAATCCAAAAAATAATGATGAAAATTGCCTTAAGGAAATATCTTTATAATATTTAAATTTTTTTATCGCTTTTATAATATTAATCAAATATATAATTTTTTTTTAAATGAGCCATTTATTTTATAAACCTGCTAAATCTAGATTACACAGAAGTGAATTGGCAGTTCCTGGCTCTAATCCAAAGATGTTTGAAAAAGCATTAAAATCAAATGCCGATTATATTTTCTTAGACCTAGAAGATGCAGTATCCCCAAATGATAAAATTGATGCAAGAAAAAATGTTATTAATGCAATAAAAGAATTTAATTGGAGAGAAGAAGGTAAAACAATCTCTATAAGAATTAACGGCTTGGATACACATTATATGTATCGTGATGTGATTGAAATTATAGAAGAGGTCGGTGATAAGATTGATACATTATTAATTCCAAAAGTAGGCTCATCATCAGATGTGTATATGGTTGATTGTATGCTTAATCAAATTGAACAAAATAAAAAATTTGAAAATAGAATAGGTTTAGAATGTTTAATTGAAACAGCACTAGGAATGTCTAATATCCAATCAATCGCAACATCAAGCTCAAGACTAGAAGCATTACACTTTGGAGTTGCCGATTATGCAGCAAGTATGCGAGCAAGAACAGTTGTCATAGGAGGTTTAAATCCTGATTATCCAGGTGATCAATGGCATCATGGTTTATCAACTTTAGTAATGACCTGTAGATCATATGGCTTAAGAGCAATAGATGGGCCTTTTGGTGATTTTAATGACAAAGAAGGATATCTTGATGCAGCAAAAAGAGCTGCAGCAATTGGTTTTGAGGGTAAATGGGCAATACATCCATCGCAAATAGATTTAGCTAATGAAGTTTTTTCTCCACCCAAAGAAGAAATAGATAAAGCAAAAAGAATATTATTAGAATTAGAAAAAGCAGCTTCTGAAGGAAAGGGTGCTGCTCAGCTTGATGGAAGAATGATCGATGCAGCATCTGCAAGAATGGCTGAAAATATTGTAAATATAAATAAATTAATAGAAAGTAAGTAATGGACATCCACGAATATCAAGCAAAAAAAATATTATCTGATTTTGGTGTCAAAATTCCCACAGGTGGCATTGTATATAGTCCGGAAAATGCAGAAAATAAAGCTAGAGAAATTGGCGGTTCAAAATGGGTTGTGAAAGCACAAATTCATTCTGGAGCAAGAGGTAAAGCTGGAGGCATAATTATTTGCAATTCTCCTCATGAAGTTGCTTTAGCAACTGAAAAACTTCTTGGAAAAAAATTAGTGACAAATCAAACTGGTGAAGAGGGAAAAATTGTAAATAGAATTTATATTGAAGAAGCAACAGATATTAAACATGAGTTATATTTAGGATTGGTTTTTGATAGGCCTTCAGAGAGTATTATGGTTGTTGCTTCAACTGAAGGTGGAATGAGTGTAGAAGAAATTTCTAAGGATAAACCAGAAAGTATAATGAGATTAAAAATTGATGTTGCAGTAGGTATGAGAAAATTTCAAGCTAGAGAATTAGCTTTTGGTCTTGGAATAGAAACTGAATTAATTTCAAAAGCTACTGATACAATTCGAGGTTGTTATAGAGCTTTCACTGATCTTGATGCAACAATGGTCGAGGTAAATCCTCTTGTAATTTCTAAACAAAATGAAATTTTGGCTTTAGATTGTAAAATGAGTTTTGATAATAATGCTTTATTCAGAATGAATAATATTGCTGAACTTCGTGATAAAAGTCAGGAAAATCCTAATGAAGTTTATGCTTCAGATAGAGGAATGAATTACGTCAGTCTAAATGGAAATATTGGAAATATTATTAATGGAGCAGGCCTAGCTATGGCTTCAATGGACATGATAAAGCTAGCGGGTGGTGAACCTGCAAACTTTTTAGATGTTGGGGGAGGTGCAACTCCTGAGAAAATAGTTAAAGCTTTTAAATTAATTTCTATGGATACAAAAGTTAAGGTAATTTTAGTTAATATTTTTGCAGGGATTAACAGATGTGATTGGGTTGCAGAAGGAATTGTTCAAGCTTTATCAAAAATTGAAATTAAACATCCTTTAGTTATACGTTTAGCTGGAACTAACGTTGAAAAGGGAAATGAAATACTTAAAAAAAGCAATATTAATTACATTGAAGCATCAACTTTAGAAGATGCAGCAAATAAAGCAGTAAAGGCTCTTGGATAATAATGTCTATAATCATTCATAAAAATACAAAGATTTTAGTTCAAGGCTTTACTGGAAAAATTGGGAGTTTTCATGCTGAAGAAATGATTAAGTATGGTTCAAATGTTGTTGGTGGGGTAACGCCAGGTAAAGGTGGTATCACTTATTTAAATCTTCCTGTTTTTAACACTGTCAAAGAAGCTGTTGATCAAACAGGAGCATCAACATCAATATTATTTGTCCCTCCAGCATTTGCAGCAGACTCAGTTATGGAAGCTGCTGATGCAGGTATTAAAACGTGTGTGGCTATTACTGACGGTATTCCTTCTCATGATATGGTTAAAATTAAAAGATTTATGAGAAGATATCAAAAAGATAAAAAAATGGGATTAGTAGGTCCTAATTGTGCAGGAATAATTAGTCCTGGTAAATCTATGTTAGGTATTATGCCAGGTCATATTTACAAAGAAGGTAAAATAGGAATAGTTAGTAGATCTGGCACTTTGGGATATGAAGCTGCACAACAACTTAAAGATTTGGAAATTGGTGTTTCAACAAGTGTAGGTATAGGAGGCGATCCAATAAATGGAAGTTCTTTTAGAGATATAATTGAAAAGTTTGAAAATGATGATGAAACTATTGCAGTTTTAATGATAGGTGAAATAGGTGGTCCACAAGAAGTTGAAGCTGGACAATTTGCTAAAGAAAATATGAGTAAACCGGTAATTGCGTATATAGCAGGACTAACTGCACCAAAAGGTCGTGTAATGGGGCATGCTGGCGCAATTGTTTCTGCTTATGGTGAAAGTGCAATAGAAAAAGTAGAACTTCTTAAAGAGTGTGGGGTTACAATTTCCAAAAACCCTTCTGTAATGGGTGAAACTGTTAAAAAAGTATTAGTAGAAAATAATTTGAATTAATATAATTAAAATATAATGAAATTTTTATATAAAAATGAATTTTGGATGTTAATATTTTCTCTAGGTGTTCTTTATTGGTTATTTAATCCATCAGTCTTAACAACCTTAGTTATGATTGTGCCATTGCTATTGGCTGTTTCTTCCCGTAAATAAAGCTAAGTTTTATACTTACTGATGCATGAACGTTTATCGTGTTTATAGTTAAAAAATGAAATTATATCTTATTAGACATGCAGAGTCAGAAGCTAATGCAGCATCAGATTTAGATAATCCAACTTATTATTATGATGCAAGAATTACTCAAAGAGGAGTTGAGCAAGCAAAAAAATTAAATAATAGAATTAAAAATATCAAATTTGATAATTATTTTTGTTCCCCCTTAACAAGAACATTGGAAACATTCTCTATTGTTTTTCCATTTAATAAACCTGTAATTGAACCATTAATAAGAGAACATTTGTACCACTCATGTGATGTAGGAAGACAACCAAAAAAATTAAAAAAAGAATTTAATGATTTTGATTTTAATAATTTAAATGATTTTTGGTGGAATAATAACAAACCTATTTATGAAAAAAAAATTATACAAGAGTCTCACAATGATATTAAAATTAGATTAAGGTCTTTTCTGCTATCTATCAAAAACCTTAATTTACAAAAAATTGTATTAGTCAGTCATGGTACATTCTTAAGTCAAATAACTGAATATATGCTGGATAACTGTGAGGTGTATGATTGTGAGTACAATGAGGTATACGAAAAATTATTTTAATTTAATTCTTGATAAATAAAAATCTAAAACATCTCATTTATTATTTTATTTAATTTTTGCGTTACTCTATCAATTATTTTTTTTCCTATCTGTGCATTTGATTTTCTAGGATCTCCAATAATTCCACTTTTACTTAATTCTTTAGTTACCCAAGCTTTCTTAATATTTTTCTCATAAGAAATGGTTTTAGTTGATAAATAATCGGAAGATAATCTATGTTTAGAAATTTTAGATTGTCTAACTAGGTTTGGAAATAAATATAACATAATAGATGTTTCAAATTCTCCACCGTGATAACCAAAGTCTTTTTCTTTACTTGATATAATTCCTTTAAATTGATCAAATAAAAAATATGTGCCTTTTACTATGTTTATCTTAAATTCTGATTTCAATTCTTTAGCAATAATATCTATATGACTAATTTGTCCACCATGACTATTTAAAAGTAATATATTTTTAAATTTCAATTTACATACATTTTCTAAAATTGACAAAGAGTGCGATATAAATTCCAACGAATCAATACTTATTGTTCCATCAAAATCTGTATGTTCAGCAGCTGAACCAAAATATATTTCAGGCATAATTAAATATTTATTTGAATTATATTTTTTATTGAATTCTAATAATATTCCTTCAAGAATTTTTTTATCAGTATTTAGTGGAAGATGCGGACCGTGTTGTTCTATTGATGAAAATGGGAAAATTAAAACTGTTTTTCTATTTATTTTTTTAATTTCATTTGTTGTTAATTCTTCCCAAAAGTTTGTTAGCATTTTTTTATTATACATTTATAAGTAAATTATGAAATCTTATTCTTTATGGATTGATAAAAAAAAACAAGCTAAAATTTATCAAAAAAAACTCGTTTACAATAAAAATAACAAAACAGTTTTAGTTAAAACTATTTACTCAGGTATTAGCAAGGGCACTGAAAAATTAGTTTCATCTAAAAGCGTAAGTAAGGATCAATTTGAATTAATGAAAGCCCCTTTTCAAGAGGGTTCTTTTAATTTACCTATAAAATATGGTTATATAAATGTTGGGAATATTATCGATGGTCCAAGTAAATATATAAATAAAAAAATATTTAGTCTTTACCCTCATCAAGATTTATATGAAATTTCTATTCAAAATTTAATTTTTTTACCAAAAGGAAATTTGAGAAAATATGTTCTAACTGCAAATATGGAAACAGCAATTAATATCTTTTGGGACGCTCAATCTAAAAGTAATAACAAAATTCTAATTGTAGGACTTGGCTCTGTAGGATTATTAACTGCATTTTTTTTTAAAATTAATGGATATAAAAATGTTTATGTTTTTGATAATAATAAAAATAAAAGAAAAATTGCCAACTACTTAGGATTAAATTTTATTGATATAAGAAAGATTGAGAAAATAGATGTAGCAATAAACACTACAGCTAATTATAAAGTTTTAAATTCTTTAATGGAAAAATTATCTATCGAAGGAAAAATAGTAGAGGCTAGTTGGTATGGTAAAAATAAAGGAGAAGTTGCCTTAGGTGGGTATTTTCATTCTAAAAGATTAAAAATTATTAGCTCACAGGTATCTAAAATACCAAAATATATTAAAAATAAATATGATTTTGAGGGGAGATTAAAATTAGCAATTAAATCTTTAAAAAATTCACGATTAGAAAAATTAATTACTAGTGAAAGTAATTTTTTTGATTTAGAAAAAGATTACTATAAAATCCTTAAAAATAAGGATACAATAATGCATCTAATTAAATATTAATTATGTATTCGATAAAAGTAAGAGAAAATATTCTAATAGCTCATTCTTTACCTGGAGAAGTATTTGGACCAGCTCAAAATATGCATGGAGCTACATATTTAGTAGATGCAGAATTTTTCACTGATAAACTTAATAAATACAATATAATTATGGATTTAGGAATAGTGTCCACGACTTTAAAAGATATTCTTAAAATATATAATTATCAAAATTTAGATGAGATTGATGAATTTAAGGGAAAAATTACCTCAACAGAGTTTCTAGCAGAGGATATTTGCAATAAGATCCTGAATAGACTAAGAAATGAATTCTCTGAAGATTACAAATCTTTAAAAAAAATTAAAATAACCTTGCAAGAATCAAATGTTGCATGGGCATCATATGAAAAAGAGGTTATCTAAAAATAAATCTGATATTTATTTTGTTTATCCAGGAAATATTAATGCAAAAACTGGAGGATACATTTATGAAAAAAATATCCTAGAATATGCAAAGATAAGAGATATAAATATTAGACCAATTGCTCTAAGTGAAAATTATCCTTTTCCTACAAATAACGATATAAAATACTTTCTAAAAATTTTAGATAAAATTGATCCTGAC
>CACKSM010000012.1 GCA_902602885.1 uncultured Alphaproteobacteria bacterium | reverse complement strand
GTGGTTAAGATGAGTGAATTTAATCTTTAAAATTTTCAAAAAATTTATTTGTTTTATCAATTATAAAATTACTTACTCTCACGTTTGACTCAGCAGTTACACCTGCAATATGAGGTGTTAAGATGCAATTCATATCATTTGTAATATTGTTATAAAATGCTTCATTTACTGGTTCATTTTCAAAAACATCTAATGCGAAACCAGAGATATATTTATTTTTATAAGCGTCAATTAAGTCTTTCTCATTGATGACGCCACCCCTAGAAGAATTAATTATAATTGGTTGTTTTTTCATTTTAATAAAAGCTTGTCTATCAAATAGATACTTTGTTTCATTATTTAATGGGACATGAATAGAAATTATGTCGGCCAAATTAAGAATTTCATCGAATGAAACTTTCTTAACATTTTCTGCCTCCATTTGTTTCGAAGTTATAAAAGGATCATATGCAATACAGCTAACATCAAAAACATTTACAAGATTTATAACTTTTTTTGAAATATCCCCAAAACCTATTAGACCAAGAGTCTTTCCTTTAAGTTCTTTTGTAACAATTGATGTCCTTGGCCATTTTCCTTGTAGAGTTTGTTCTTTAATAATGTGAGTTTTTTTTAATAATGTAAGAGAAGAATTCACAACGTATTCTGCAACAGAGTCAGAATTCATACCTGTTGCTGGCTGCACAATAATATTATTTTTTTTACAGTATTCTGTATCTACATTATCAAGACCAACACCTAATCTTCCTATAAACTTTAAATTTGACGCATTTATTAAAATTTTCTTATCTAAACTTGTTTTATTCCTTACGATGATGCCATCAAATTTCTGAATTTCTCTCTCTAAAAAATCTTTATTTTGCCAGGCATCTTTTTTATAAATTACATCAAATTTTTTATTTATATTTTGTAATGATTGTGAATCTATAAATTCTGTAATTAAAATCTTTGTCATTTAATTTTTCTAATTTTTAATTTTTTTAAAAACTTTTTTACGTTGTTTAAATTTGGTATTGAATATATGCCTCCAGCTTTCATACATTTTAAAGTTGCAGTAGCTGCTGCCAATTGAATACTTTGAGAGTTTGATTTATTTAATGATAGAGCTGTTGCAAAAGCACCATGAAAAACATCTCCTGCACAATTCGTTTCAACTGTTTTTACTTTTGGAACATTACAATGATATAATGAGTTATTTTCAACCCAATAAACACCTTTTGATCCCATAGTAACTGCAACAAATTTATTTGTTTCATTGAATATTTGAAAAAGAGCCTTTTGCATATTGATGTTTTTTTTATAAGTTTTCAAACCTTCTTCAGAAAATATAGGGTGCGAAGCTTTGTGAACAATTTCAGAAATTTTATTAGAATTTTTAAAATTATCTAGATCAGCAATACATTTAATATTTTTTTTATTAGTATTAATAGCAATATAAGAGGCCATATCTATCCATCTCATATCTATTGAATAAATATCCTTTTTTTTAAAATTTAATTTGGGTATTTTCTTATAATCAAGTAATTTTGGATCATTGTATGCTGCTAGTAATCTTTCACCTTTTGTATCCTCAATTACAAAGCTTTGCGAAGACTGACATTTTTTAATAAAAATTGATTTACTAGTATTAATAGAAAATTTTTTTAATTCATTTGTTAAAAAGACTGATGAATCATCATCTCCAAATTTTCCTATGAATTTTGATTCAGAGCCCAAAATTTTTGCAGTAAATGCCGATACTGCTGCTGAACCACCTAATCTTTTATCAATACCTCTAGATAAAACTTTAATTGGTTTTTTTGGAAATTTATTAATCCTACTTATGTAATCTGTAAATATTGATCCTGCGCAAATGATCATAAAAATATTAATTAAAGGTATTTAACTTTACCAATAAACTTTCTAAACCTATCTCTTATAGTTATAGGATTGAGTGGGATGGGATCAATTTTAACATTTCCAGAATTGATCTTTGAAATTATTACATATGAATTATCTTTATCATCAATGGCTTTGTTCAATGCATTAATTGTTTCCTCGCCAGAACATTCAATCACATTTTTGCAGCCAGCTCCTAATGCAACATCCTTTAAGGAAGTTTTCTCATCAGTAAATGTTCGTTGATCTCCTGTTGATCCATAAGAACCATTATCAATTATCAATAAAGTATAGTTTGATGGCGCTCTATTACCTATTGTTGCTAGAGTATTCATATTCATTAAAACTGATCCATCACCATCTATACTAATAACGTGTTTATTTTGGGATAGTGCCAAGCCTAAGCCAATAGAAGATGATAAGCCCATACTGCCTAACATATAAAAAAAATTTGGTTGATCACTAATTTTATATAATTCTTGAGATGGAAGACCTATATTACAAATAACTAAGTTATCTTTAAGGATATTTTGTACCTTATTTAATAAATCAAAACGGTTCATTTATCATCTTTCATTAAATTGAAATCACATAAAATAGCTACTGGTGATTCAACAACTTTGGCATGTTTGCTAAATGTTGAAATTTTATCTAATTCTTTTTCAGAAGAGCAATGTAACATAGGTATTCTCAACGTTTGTAAAATATCTTCAGTAATCTTCGCCATTCCACCTTGCGCTCCTACTGGCTCACCAGGTGTACCTCTGTAACTAATTAGAAAAACAACAGGCATTTGATATAATTGTAATAGAGAAACAATTGCATTCACTGAATTTCCAATCCCTGTATTCTGCATCATTATACACGGGAATTTATTTCCTAAATAAGCTCCAGCACAAATACCCATACCTTCTTCCTCTCTTGGTACAGCCGAATAATAAACATCTTTATCATTTTCAAGAATATCAATCATGTTGGCTAATAACTTACAAGGAACACTTAAGTAAAAATCTACTCCGCCTTTTTTTAAATTATCGATGATTTTTTTACTGATTTTCATTTATGCGGATGTCTATAGATATAAAATTATAAAACAATAAATTAATTTATTTAAAATCATTTCTTAATTTTATTTTTGTATTTGAATTATACGTTTCGCCTACTTTTAATATAGTTGATGGAAAATTTGGTTGATTAATAGCATCTGGAAAAATTTGCGTCTCTAGACACATACCATATTGCAGGCCATAATTTCGATTATGTTTGCCATGATATGAATCTTTCATCATATTACCAGTATAAAATTGTATTCCAGGTTGATCAGTCGAGTATTCAACTCCCATACCAGTAATATTACTGTAGATGGCAGCTATAGATTGATCAATAGAATGATCTTTGAGAACATAATTGTGATCAATTCCACCGCCATCTAAAAAAGATTTATTTATTTCAAATGAATTATTAAGATCATATTTTGTATTCACTACATCAAATAATTTACCAGTAGGAATTGATCCCTCATCAGTTTCGCAAATTTGATTAGATGATATTCTTACAACATGGTCAGTAATATTTTTATAATTATCTTTATGGCCATGGAAATTCCAATAGTTATGATTAGTCATATTAACAATAGTATCTTGATCTGTAGTAGCATTAAAGGAAATTAGAATTTCGTTATTATTATTAAGTTCGTAAATAGTTTTACAATTTAAGTTGCCTGGATAATTTTCTTCTAAATGTTTAGACTGGTAAGTGAGCTCTACTTTTATACTTTGGCTTGTTTTTTTAATATCGGCTATTTTCCAAATCTTTTTATTGAAACCTAACTCTCCACCATGAAGATGATCAGGTTCAGTATTAGAATATAAATTATATTCTTTCCCATTAAGAGTAAATTTACTTTGCCCTATTCTATTACAAACTCTTCCAATAATTGAATTGAAATATCCATGAGCTTCCAGGCAATCATCTAAATTACCATAACCTAATAAAACATCCTCTGTTTCAGAAACATTCGAAGAAAATGGAATACAAACTTCACTTATATAACCACCATAAGTATAAAAACTAAAACTATAATTGTTTGAGTTAATAATATTAACTATGTCAATATCTAAACCTTTATCATTTTGAAGTTTGGTAATTTTATATTCCATTATGTTTTCCTTAATCTTTGAAAATTATTTTTTCTTTGTTGAAGATAAATGATTAATCCACCTAAAACTATGAAAAAAGCACCTGGGAAGAGTTGATCCACTGGCCATTCTCCAAAAAATATCCAACCTAAAATAAGTGCAAAAAATATCTCGATATAATCAAATGGCATAATTTTACTAAGTTCTGCTTTTCTAGCACCATATATTAAAAGTAAAGTTCCGGATCCACCAGCTATTCCCATCACACAAACTATTAAGAAATCATTTACACTTTTGAAATTTTCCCACATACCGAAAAACAATACTAACATACATGCAACTATGATTGTCCCTGTTTGACCATACAAGTTGATAAGTGGTGAAGGAACATGATCCTCAAAACTTAAGGATGTTACCCTTGCTAATGAATATCCAAAAGCAGCAAGTATAGGAAGTAATAACATATAATTAAAGTCTGATGACCAAGGTTGCATAATTAAGACGATACCTACAAAACCTGAAATTACTGCACTCATTTTGTACCAACCAAATTTTTCACCTAATATAGGAATGGCAAGAAGAGTAACCATCATAGGTCCTGTGTATTCCATGGTAGCGACTAAAGCAAATGGGAGGTAAGCATAAGAAGTGTAGAGACACAATTGAGCCAATGCTACAAATACTCCGCGGAATAATCCTAACTTCCATTGCGTTATTTTAATTTGTCTACCGTTTTGATGCCAATCATGTGAAAAATATAAAGCAATAACACATGGGATCATTCCAAATAAATTTCTAAAAACAGATAGTTGAGCAGCTGGGTAATCGTTGCGCAAAAACTTTATCGCTATGCCCATACAATCTAATAAGAACAAGCCTGAAAGTGATAAGATAACAGCTAAAAATAAATTACTTTTCATAAATTGTTATGTTTATTTAAAAAATACTGCTTTTATAAAACACAACACTGGTCTACCCAGTGACCTGGTTCAACTTCAGTAAGGCCCATTGTTATCTCACCACCTTTGCAATCTACTCCAGGATTAGGACATCTTGTTCTAAATACACAACCTGGAGGTGGATTTAATGCACTAGGAATTTCTCCTTTTAGCTCAATAGCTTCAGATCTTTTCTCTGGATCAATTGAAGGAATAGAAGATAATAATGCTTTAGTATAAGAATGTTTAGGGTTCTTAAACAATTCTCTTGAGGGGCCCATTTCAACTATATGCCCTAAATACATAACTGCAACAACATCACATACATGCGCAACAACACTTAAATCATGACTAATAAATAAGTAAGTAAGGTTAAGTTCAGTTTGAAGTTGTTTTAAAAGATTTAATATATCTGCTTGTATTGATACATCTAAAGCAGCAACACTTTCGTCTGCTACTATAAATTTTGGATTACTTACTAAGGCTCTTGCAATTGATATTCTTTGTCTTTGTCCTCCAGAAAATGCATGAGGAAATCTTCTCAAATGCTCAATATTTAATCTACATTTTGAAGCAATGTCTCTTACTCTTTCATCAGTTTCTTGTCTTGAGTTTGTTATTTTCATCACTTCTAAAGGCTCTGCAATAATATCCCTCACTGTCATTCTTGGACTTAAAGCAGCATAAGGATCTTGAAAAATTAATTGAGCTTTTTTTCTATATTCTTTTAAATCTTGTTTGTTCATATCTGTTAAATCATAATCTCTTTCATCGTCATGAAAAATAACATTTCCAGAACTAATTTTATTAGCTCCAAGTATTGCTCTACCAAGAGTAGTTTTTCCTGAACCAGATTCACCCACTAAACCAAAAAAAGATCCTTTTTTAATTTTGATATTGATATTGTTTACAGCATGTATTTTTTGTTTTTTTGAAATAAAATTTTCTTGATAATCAAAATTTACTGAAACATTATTTACTGAAATTAAATTATCACCCATTTTGACCACACTTAATTCCACATTGATCAACCCAGTGACCTGGTTCAACTTCAATTAATTTCATTTCTATTTTACCATCTTTTCCTTCTGGATTATGATGGGGGCATCTAGTTCTAAATACACACCCTGTTGGTCTATCTAATGGACTTGGAATATTTCCAGGTATTGGAGATAACGGTGCGTCTAAGTTATTTATGTCAGGTAAAGCTTGTAATAGCCCTTTTGTATAAGGATGTTTTGGGTTTTTAAGGATCTCATTTACTGGACCCTTCTCCACTACACTTCCCAAATACATAACCGCTACATGATCAGCTACCTGTGCAATAACACCTAGATCGTGAGTAATAAATATTACTCCCATTTGATATTCTTTAATAATATCTTTAATTAGGTTAATTACTTGAGCTTGAATTGTTACATCTAAAGCAGTTGTTGGCTCATCTGCTAATAAAAGTTTAGGCATTGTTGATAGTGCCATAGCTATCATTGCTCTTTGACGCATTCCCCCAGATAATTCAAATGCATATTGATTAAACCGTTTTTCTGCATCTGCTATGCCTACTCTTTTTAGCATGTTTATGGATATTGATTTTGCTTCCTCTTTATTAATATTTTTATGAATTAGTAGTTGCTCAACCATTTGTGCGCCAATTTTTATTGCTGGAGCAAAACTTGCCATAGGCTCTTGAAAAATCATTGATACTTTACCACCTCTTATTTTTTTTAAGTCTTGCTTAGAGGTAAATTGAAGAACATTTTCGTTGTCTAAAATTATTTCTGCGTCTTCATTATAAGAAGTATTACCTGGATTTAATTTCATAATCGATTTAGCAGTCACAGATTTACCTGATCCGGATTCACCAACTATACCAAGTACTTCACCTTGATCTACAGAAAGAGAGATATTTTCAACTGCAGTAATTCTACCTTCATCAGTATCAAATTTTACATCTAAATTTTTTACTTCTAATAAATGACTCATATTATTTTACCTTATGAGGATCAGCTGCATCACGTAATCCATCCCCCACATAGACAAATGTTAAAATTAATACGACTAAGAAAAATACAGGGATAAAATACCATTGATAGTTTAAAAGTACGTCGGCCTTTGTTGCATTTTGTAAAAGTACACCTAGAGAGTTTACTGGTTCTCTCAAACCAAGTCCTATAAAACTTAAAGCTGTTTCAGATAATAACATGTATGGGAAACTAATGACTAAATCGACAATAATATAGCTCGTGAAACTTGGTAACAAGTGTCTTATAATAATGTGAGTAGATGATGCTCCACAAAGTTTTGCAGCAAGAATATATTCTTGGCTTCTTTCACTAAGTAGATGCGTTCTTACTCTTCTCGCAAGTGTTGGCCATGAAATTAATCCAAGTAAACAGGAAATAAAAAAGAACCGTAATTCAGAACTCCATTCTAATGGCGCAAAGGCAGCAAGACACATAAATAGAGGTATTGGTGGAACAGTTCGAATTGCATCAGTAAACATTTGCAGTACGCTATCAATCCAACCTCCATAATATCCCGAAATTCCTCCAATAATTAGGGATAGTACAAATGATATAAACACACCAAGTGTGCCCACTGCTAACGAAATATAAATTGCACTCAAGGTTCTACTAAATAAATCTTTTCCTGCCTTATCTGTTCCAAATATGTGAATTCCGCCCTCTTCGACGCCAAATAAATGCGTATTAAATGTAAAACCTGGAATTTTAAAATCTAAAATCTTACCTGGAAGATTTATATTAAAATCAAAGACTTTATATTCCCAACCTTCAACAAAAAAATAAACGTATCTTCTTTTTTCGGTATCAACTTTATATACCCATCTAAAATTTGTATCTGCTCCTCTATATTTTTCTAATGTATGTAAAAAAGGCCTAGCTGAAAAACCATTCTCATCCCAAAACATTGGAATTTGAGGTGCTCCGTTTTCATAATCTTTATCTCTCCCTTTAATTGTTGGATCATAGGGTGATAAAAAATCAGCAAAGAGACTACAAATAATCATAAACAATAAAATAGAGCCAGCAATCATAGCTGATCTATTTCCGAAGAAGCGTGTTCTCACTAACTGCATTTGCGTTGCAGTATAATAAGCTTCTTTTTTTTGATTACTAACCTCCACCCATAACTCCTTTTCTTATTCTTGGATCAATTATAGCTAAAATAATATCCGTTATAAAATTCACAAAGACAATTGTTGCCGTTAAAAGAAAAATAATTGCACCTGCTAATTGCTGATCATTTGATCTTGCTAGAGCTTCAATCAATAATGCACCAGCTTCAGTAAGAATTAAAATTAACGCTACTATAGGTAATGCGCTAAATATTCGATTAAGGTCAAAACCTATAGAATTAATAACTGGACCTAAAGAATGTTTTGCTGGATATCTCCACAATAAACTCATCCCTGATATTCCTCTAGCTCTTGCAGCCATTACATATAATTTATCATTTTCATCTAACATCAGTGCTCTAACTGTCTGAAGAGCAAAAGCGGTTGCGTTCCAACCTAAAACAAAAATTGGAAGCCAAGCTCTACTTAGAAAATCAAATAGCTTTGCCGATGACCATGGTTCGTTTTCATATTCTTGAGAGAAGAGACCCGTCATTGTGTCTCCATAATAAACAGTCATAAAAAGCATAATACAGAGTGCTACTAAAAAGTTGGGGAGAGCTATTCCAAGATAACTAATAAATTTAAGGGTGTTATCTAAAGAAGCATATTTTGTCGTGGCCGATATAATCCCAACTGGTATAGCTATTAAATATGAAAATATTAGTGCAACCAAACATATTGTTAGAGATAAAGTAAATCTTCCACTTAATAATTCATTAATATTCATTCTTAAAATACAACTGTCACCAAAATCTCCATTAAAAACTATATTAGAAACCCATTTGCCATATCTATACAAAAAAGGTTTATCTAAACCTAAACGAATTTTTTCTTTTTCTATGTCTTCATAAGTTATTTGTGATCCTTGTGTATTTTTAAATGCTAGATATCTTTCAGCGCAAGTTCCAGGAACTAATTCCATTAACGAAAAAACAATAAAGCAAACAAGTAACAAAGTTATAATTGCAAGTCCTGCTCTTGTAAGAGTAAATTGTATAAAATTAATCATATAAAATAATTAGAAGACAAGAATAATTAAAAAAAGAAAAGCGGCAATATATAATTGCCGCTTTTTTTATTATTTATTGAGTTAAATTACTCGTCTAACCACCATTGAGTAGCTAGGTATGGGTATGTTCTATAATACTCATACGAAGTAGTTTTAAACTGCGTAAAGTTTTTCAACGCATTTCTATGATAAGTTGGGAAAGGTGCTTTCACCGTACCAATCAATAGACTTTGCTCTGTTAACATTGTTGCAATTTTTTCACCCCACTCATTAGACTCAGCAGTACCAAGAGCATAAGATTGGAATTTATCAATTCCATCACTTAAGTCATATACCCACTGAGGAGGTTTAGTACCTTCGTCACCATTACTATCAATGTATGCTGCCCAATCTAAACCTTGTGTATGGTTAAAGTAGTTACCAAACGGTGGTTTAAATGTTTCTGGGTTACCAGCAACAATTGCTAATG
This sequence comes from uncultured Alphaproteobacteria bacterium, assembly GCA_902602885.1. Lineage (GTDB taxonomy): Bacteria > Pseudomonadota > Alphaproteobacteria > HIMB59 > CACPNW01. The sequence continues at coordinate 20,643 of CACKSM010000012.1, read as the reverse complement.
GTTGACCTTTATCCCAAACATGAACGTCAAGTTGGTTAGCAGCTTGCGAACCACGATATTCATCTGGAGTTACCTCTTTAAAAGTAGTTTTTACTCCTACTTCATTGAAGTATCTTGCAACAAGTTCAACTTCAACACCACCAATACCTTGAGTAGCGTAGTCAATGTTAATAGCTAGAGCATCACCATTTGGTAATTCTCTAAATCCATCACCATCAACGTCTTTTAATCCTACTTCATCAAGAAGAGCATTTGCTCCATCTGGATCGTATTGAGTCATATGCATTTTTATACTTTCAGGAACGAAGTCAGGTGCAGGAGAAAATCCTACAAACTGCTCAACTTTACCTAGGCCATAATATGCAACTTCGTTGATCTCGTCTCTATTCATTGCAATTGACATTGCTTGACGGAAACGAATATCCCCATAGACTTTACGTTTTTCAGGATCAGGATGTGTTACATTAAAACTAAATAATGCAGCACCACAACCTGGATTGATTTGAACTTGATATCCACCAGACTCAGCACCATCAAGTAATTGAGGAGCAGACTCTAATTGAACAGACTGAGATTTATAATCAACTTCACCATTAACAAGTTTTAATAATCTTATTTCATTTTCATTGATGTATCTTTCATTTTGATAATCAATGTATGGTAATTGATTTCCAGCTGTATCAACTTGGAAAAAGTATGGGTTAGCTGCATAGACTCTACCTTCAGTGGTATCTTCAATCGTCATATAAGCTTCTAAAGAAGGATAAGCTGCATAAGGTAATCCAGCAACTAGATCTGGTTTAGCTAGTAAAGGAGTTGGAGTATCAGTCCAACCTGAGTTACCATAATATGCTGCTAAAGCATCATACCCATCTGCAAATCCTAATGCCTGAGCATTTGCATCAGCATTTGAATCAATTTCCGGATGGAATTGTTCTAGGAAATGTGAAGGCATGAAGAACTGGTTATATGACCATGCGATAGTTGCAGTTAAACCAGGGAATGGAGATGGCAAATTAAATCTTACTGTTTGATCATCAATTACATCAACAGTCATTGGTTCACCACCAACTAATAGATATGGATATGGTTTTTCACGAATCTTTGGATTCATCATCAAATCTTCGTACCAAAACTCAACATCTCTAGCTACAAAAGGTTCACCATTTGACCACTTGTGACCTTTACGTAACATAAATGTTAAAGTAGTAAAATCATCATTCCACTCATAATCTTTAGCAACGTTTGGAACAATTGTAGTTAAGTCATCAGCAAAACGTAATAAGTTTACGTGTCTTGTAGATAACATATCAGAAGTTCCAGCTTCAGTTGCGTTTGATAAGAAGTTTATTGTATTTCCATATTTACCAATAGACTCATATGGTACTACAACAAGCGGCTCATCAGGTAATCTATCTTCGACTGGAGGTAGACTTCCTGGGTTACCTTGTATTGTAGCGTTTATGCTAGCAATATTAGGATTATCTGAAAACTTCATCGTACAGCCGGCTGCACTTTCATATTCTGATAACTCATATTGCTGAGGATATTTTCCGCCTGTCTGTGCATCGCTCATTGTTGTTCCTACACAATGACCACCTGCAAAAGAGCTTCCACTCCAAACAAAGGTTGCGGCAGAAAATACTAACGCTATGAATATTTTTTTAAACATATATTTTCTCCTATAAGATAAATTTATCGTATGATTTTGTTTGTAAACAATTTTGACTTTTTAGCAAAAATATTTGACGCTTTTATTACAATTTTTTTAAAAAAATTGTGTATTTCTTATTAATTAATTACTTTAATAAACATAAGTAAATATGGAAAAATCCAAAAAATCTGTTCTTTTTATATGTGCTGATCAATGGCGTTTTGACTGCTTTAGCTTTTTAAATCATCCATATGCTCTAACACCAAACTTAGACAAGCTTGCTAAACGAAGTGTTGTTTTTAAATCCCATTTTGCAGGAATTGTCCCTTGTGGTCCATCTAGAACTACAATGCTTACTGGTTTATATCCGTTTATACATCGTTCAGTATATAATGGTGCTCCTCTTGATAAAAGATTTACAAATATCGCTAAAGAGGTTCGTAAACTAAATTATAATCCAAGTCTTTATGGATATACGGATACTTCTTGGGATCCAAGATATTTGGATCCAAAAGATAAAAAAAATTTTACTTATGAATCACCAATGGAAGGGTTCGATGATGGTTGTGTTTTACCAGGAGGGAAACCAGAGCCTTGGGCTAACCATCTTAATCAAAATGGTTTTAAGGTTGATAAAGCAGAAGATTTGTACAAAGGAAGAAAGCCTAAAGATGATCAAGCATATATTTATGAACCATATTATATTCCAACTGAATTTTCAGACACCGCATTTTTAGCAGACAAAGTTGTTAACGATTTAAAAAAAGTCAAAGATTCATTTTTTATGCATGTATCTTTTTTAAAACCACACCCGCCCTTTCATATAGCTGATCCATGGTTTAGTAAATTTAATCCAGATAATATTAATTTATCTAAAAATGATATTTCACTTAAAGAATTATCAAAAAAACATCCTTTACTTGAAGAGTTATGCAAAAAATTTTTATTAAAAGAAAATTTCTCTGAAATTAATTATGATCTTTTAAAAGATCAAGACATCAAAAATATTATGAGTGTCTATTTTGCCATGTGTGCAGAGGTTGATTTTAATATTGGTAAAATTTTAAATGCTCTGAAAGAATCGGGGCAAGAAGAGAATACAATGATAATATTTACCAGTGATCATGGAGAAATGTTAAATGAAAATAATTTATGGGGAAAATTAGGTTGGTGGGACTCCTCTTATAGAATTCCATTATTCATATATGTCCCTCAAAACAATCCAAAAAAAATTAACCACTTAACAGAATCTGTAGATGTTGCTCCTACAATTTTAGAATGGCTTGGTGGTGAAATCCCCATTGATTGGAATGGTCAGTCACTAATGCATAATTTTTACGATCAATATGAAAAATCACCTAATAAAGAATTTGTTGTTTTTGATTATGATTTTAGAGAAAGCACTGAATTTGTTAAAGATAAAAAATTAGCTCCCGAGCAATGCAATCTATCAGTCATTAGAAATAATAAATGGAAATATGTTCATTTCCCTTCATTACCATGTTTATTGTTTGATTTAGAAAATGATCCTAATGAAATTAATGATTTATCTAGGGTAAAAAAATTTCAAGACATTAAAAATGATTTAGTATCAAAACTATTAAGCCACCGAATGATTCATCAGGAAAGACAGTTATCCAATACAAAACTTTCTAGCTCAGGAGTTAAAACAAAATCTGGACCATTTAGCAGAAGAATGGAATAATAAAGATATGTTAACGACTGTTATAGGCGCCTATCCAAAACCAAGTTATTTAAGAATAACTGATTGGTTTAATGCTTCTGGTGGTACGGATACCGAATACCCAACAAAATTTTATGAAGAAGAAATAAAAAAAATGGGCGATAATGTTGAAGAGTTATTTAATAAAGCTACCAAAGAAATAATTAGTGATCAGGAAGAATGCGGTATTGATATCCTAACCGATGGTGAAGTTAGAAGAGAAAATTATATTCACTATCATTGTAGATATTTAGAAGGAATTGATTTTGCAAATCTCACAGAAAAAGTTGCTAGGACAGGGAATTATAAATGCTGGTTACCAACAATAACTTCAAAAGTTAAAGCAAAAGAATCTTTTTTAGTTGAAGAGTGGAAAAAAAATCAGAGCTTAACGAATAAAGATTTAAAAATTACTATACCTGGACCAATGACTATAACAGACACCATAGCAAATACATTTTATGATTCTGATGAACATATGGGTGAAGACTTAGCTGATGCTATTAATGTAGAAATTAAAAGATTGGTTGATGCAGGATGTAAATATATTCAAGTCGATGAACCGTTGTTTGCTAGAAAACCAGAAAATGCTCTTAAATTTGGAATTAAAAACCTAGAAAGATGTTTTAAGGATCTTAATAATCAAAGTATAGAAAAAATTACTCATATTTGTTGCGGTTATCCTGATAAATTAGATGCAGTAGATTATCCAAAAGCGCCTTTAGATTCTTACAGTAAAATTAGTAAAGCTTTAGATGAATCAATTATAGATACAGTTTCTATTGAAGATGCTCATCGATATAATAATTTAAAATTTTTAAAAGATTTTAAACAAACAAAAGTTATTTTTGGTTTAGTAAAAATAGCAAGCTCTCAAGTTGAGACTAAAGAAGAAATTGTCTTAAGAATAAATGATGCATTAAGGTTTATTGATAAGGAACAATTAATTGTTGCTCCTGATTGCGGCCTTGGTCACTTACCTCGAGATTTGGCAAAGATAAAATTAAAGATAATGGTAGAAGCTTCTAGTAGTTTCTAGTGGACTAAAGTTTCTGGATTAGCATAATCATAATTTAAATCATCGGCAATAGCTTTGTATGTAACGGCACCTTTAAAAATATTTAAACCATTCATAAAATTTTTATCATTTTTTAACGCATCTTTAAAACCGTTCGATGCTAAGTTTTGAATAAATGGTAAAGTGACTGCATTTAAAGCAAGCGTGGAAGTTCTAGGAACTCCACCTGGCATATTTGCAACACAATAATGAACAACATCATCAACAACATATGTAGGGTTTGCATGAGTTGTTGGTTTACTAGTTTCAACACAACCACCTTGATCAATTGCAACATCAACAATTACAGATCCACTTTTCATCTCTTTTATCATGTCCTTAGTTATAATCTTTGGAGCATTAGAGCCTGGAACAAGTACGCCACCAATTAGTAAATCGCATTCAGAAATATAATCTTTTAGATTTATTTTATCACTGTGTAGTGGTTCTATTTTATCACCAAATTTTTCCTGTAATTCCTCTAATCTTTTTTCTGATTTATCAACGATGAAAACTTTTGCTTGCATACCTGTAGCAATTATTGCTGCATTTTCACCTACAACACCTCCACCTAAAATTAAGACTTTTCCAGGTTGAACCCCAGGAGCACCTCCTAAGAGTAAACCACTTCCACCCTTATGTTTTTCAAGTGAATAAGCACCAGCTTGAATCGACATTCTGCCGGCTACAGCACTCATAGGCGCAAGAAGTGGTAACTTATTATTATGATCACTTACTGTTTCATAAGCTATACAAATCGAATTTGAATCAATTAAACCCTTTGTCAATTCTGGAGCTGCTGAAAGATGTAAGTAAGTAAACAAAATTTGGTTTTCTCTTATCATTGATACTTCATTCATTAGAGGTTCTTTTACTTTTACAATCATTTCAGAATCATTGAAAATATCCTCAGCTGAATTTACAATTTTTGCACCTGATAATTCATAATCACTATTTGAAAATCCAGCACCAATACCGGCATCTTTTTGAATTAGTACTATATGTTTATTCTTTACTAATTCTTTAACACTTTGCGGAGTAAGCCCAACCCTAGACTCCTGATCTTTGATCTCAGAGGGAACACCTATTTTCATTATCTGTCATGCATATAGTTTGAGATACCTGTTCTTAATTTTTCAATTATCTCATCAATATGTTTTTTTTCACAAGTAAATGGAGGTGCAACAATTAAACAATCACCTGTTGCTTTCAAGCTTAAGCCTGCTTCAAATAATTTTTTAAAACAAGCATATCCAGCTTTGCCTAAACGCTCATCCATTTTAATATCAATTCCTCCCATCATTCCATATCCTCTTATATCAGTAATGATATCTAAGTCTTTCAAAGTAAATAAACCATCTAAGAAATATGGAGACATATCTTTTGCTCTATTAAATAAATCTTCTTTCTCGATTATATCTTGCATTGCTAAACCTGCTGCCATTGAAACAGGTATAGCAGAATAAGTATAACCATGAAAAAATTCTATAGCTCCTGTAGGTGAAGCATCAACAATGGTGTCATAGATATGATCTCGCGAAGCTACTGCTCCTAAAGGTACAACACCATTAGTAATTGCTTTAGCCATTGTCATGATATCAGGACAAACATCAAAAGCTTGGGCTGCAAATGGAGCGCCCATTCTTCCCCAGCCAGTAATAACTTCATCAAAAATTAAAAGAATTCCGTGTTTGTCACAAATTTCTCTTAGTCTTTTTAAATATCCTTTTGGTGGAACTAAAGTTCCTGTTGATCCTGCTACCGGCTCAACGATACATGCAGCAATATTTTCTGCACCTATGTTACCAGCAATTCTTTCAAGATCATCTGCTAGATCAGCACCTGTTTCAGGTTCGCCTTTTACAAATAAATTTTCAGGTAAATGAGTATGTCTTAGATGATGTACATTTGGCATGAGAATATTTGAGAAAGTTTTTCTATTAGCAATCATTCCACCAACAGAAATTCCTCCAATATTCATTCCATGATAACCTCTTTCTCTTCCTACTATATGAGATCTATGACCTTCACCTTTTGCTTTAAAATATGCTATGGCTGTTTTAATTGCTGTTTCAACAGCTGACGAACCACAAATAGTAAAAAATATTTTATTTAAATCTTCAGGTGTGTGTTTTGAAACTTTTCTAGCTAAATCAAATGAACCACCAAAACCTTGTTGAAATGGTTGAACATAATCTAATTGCTCTAATTGTTTTGATACTGCTTCTCTTATTTCTGGTCTTGAATGACCCGCTGGACTACAAAATAGCCCTGAGCTAGCATCAATTAATTTATTTCCATAATGATCAGTATAATAAACACCTTCTGCCTTAACCATTAATCTTGGACTATTTTTATAATCTCTATTAGATGTAAATGGCATCCAATGTTCTTCTAATGAATTAGGTATTTCAGTTCTTTTTTCTAAGTCCATTTTTTTCCTTATAAGAGGTTGAGTATATGAAATTATAGATAAATCAAAGAATATTTCTTACACAATAAAGAAATATCATAGGAAAAATTGTAGCAGTGGTATAGAGAGAATACCAAATATGAGCACATTACCAGAAGATCTTAAAAGTAAAGCTTTAGAGACTCCTAACATACCAGCAGCAGTTGTGTGCCCCAATCAAGAAAGCATATTATCAGCTGTAATTGAAGGTAAGAATATGAACCTCATCGATCCAACTTTAATTGGAAATAAAAGTTTAATTACTGAAACAGCGAAAAAATTAAGTTTGGATATTTCTAATTTTAATATTGTAGAGGCTAAAGATGAAGAGGATAGTGCATCAATTGCTTGTCAAATTTCTAATGAAAATAAAAGTAAAATCATAATTAAAGGGAATCTTCATACTGATATTTTAATGCGCTCTTATTTAAAAAAAGAATTTAATTTACTTGATGGTAGAAGATTAAGTCATATTTGGCATATGACTACGCCACAGCTTAAAAAACCCCTTTTTATTACTGATGGCGCCTTAAATGTTTTACCAAGAGTTGATATAAAATTACAAATTCTTAAAAATGCTGTTCAATTTTGTAATAAATTAAATATTACTAAACCAAAAGTTGCAATTTTATCAGGTACAGAAGATCCAATTGACAGTATGCCAAGTTCAGTAGATGCCAAAAAAGTTATGGAACTTGCGTTAGAAGAAAAAATTAATGCTTTTGTTCATGGACCGCTTGCTTTTGATAATGCTGTTTCTAAGGAAGCAGCTAAAATAAAAGGAATAAATAATGATGTTGCTGGTGATGCTGATGTATTATTAGTACCTAATTTAGAAACTGGAAATTCTTTGTCCAAAATAATGGTTTATTTTATGAATGCTTGTGCGGCAGGAATAGTAATTGGTGGTAAAGTACCAGTTGTAGTCCCTAGCAGAGCAGATAGTAAAAATTCTAAACTTGCGTCAATTATGGCAGCTGTAGTTGCTGCAAATAACTAATTAGAAAATAAATTTTAGCTCGAATGCTTTTAAGACATTACTTTTTAATTTTAATAATCACTTTTTTATTTGGAAGTGCCTACCCTGTTCAGAAAGTTATTTTTAATGAAAATGTACCCCCATTATTAATGGGAAGTTTAAGAATGTTAGTGGTTTTCATATGTCTTTTGCCTTTTTGGCGATTTAGAATTCCTGAAAAAAAATACTGGTTACCACTTCTCTTTTTTTCAATTTCTATGGGTTTTTTGGCAAATGTTTTTATGACATTATCTTTAAATGAAGCAAACATAGTTTCTCCGATAATTATTGGTTCTCAACTGGCTGTACCATTTGCAATATTATTAAGCTCATTTTTTTTAAAAGAGAAAGTAAGTATTAAAAAATGGGTACTTATATTTATTTCTTTTTTTGGCATTATTTTGTTAGGCTTTGATCCATTGATAAGAAATGAAATTTTTGCATTAATCTTAATAACGTTAATGGCATTCTTCTATGCTAGTGCACAAGTATTTTCCAGGTACCTAAAAGATTTAGAGGTCACTCTCACAAATGCAGTAATGGGACTAGTTGGATTTATATTATTAATTATTTCATCATCAATATTTGAGGGACAAACAATAAACGAAATAAAAAATATTAGTTTTCAGTCATGGTTATTAATATTTCATTCAGGTATATTTGTTTCAATTGCTGCACACATGTCGATGTTTTATTTATATAGGATGTATCCTGTAAATAGAGTATTTCCATTTTACGCTCTATTTCCTGTATTTGGAGTGTTGTTAACATTTATGATTTTTTATGAAATACCAACTTTAATTACTTTTATTGGAGGTGTAATAGTAATCGTTGCGACTTATTTTATTAATAAAGAAAATTAATTTTTAATTATTTAGCTGTCCATCCTCCATCAATTACTAGTGAAGAGCCGGTCATCATTGATGCAGCATCTGAAGCAAGATAAACTACAGCACTAGCGATATCACTTTCTGTTGCTACTTTCCCCAAAGGTATGTTTTTAATAACAGATTTTTTAAAACTTTTATCTTTAAAAAATTTTTTGACCATTGGTGTTTCCACAAATGTAGGACAAACAGAGTTAACTCTAATGTTATATTTAGCCAAATCAATAGCCATTCCTCTAGTGAGACCTTCAACACCAAACTTAGTCATATTATATACGCTTCTAAGAGGAGCTCCTACTTTACCTAACTGAGAAGAGATATTTATTATTGATCCACCGATTTTTTTTCTATTTTTTGATTTAAGCATAACTTTTGTAGCTAATTGAGCAATATCGAATGATGCTTTAATATTAAGATCAACAACTTCACTCATGTCTTTTCTTTTAATTTTGGTAAAATATTCAGGTCTGTTTGTGCCAGCATTATTTACTAAAATGTCTAATTTATTGATTTCAGAAAATATTTTTTTTATTTCTTTTAAATTAGTTACATCGCACACATAATAACTACATTTCTTTTTGAGTTTTTGAATTTTGTTTTTAACAATCAAAAGATCTTTTTCTGTACGACTAAGAATAATTACATTTGCACCTGCTTCTGCTAATGCTATAGCACATGCTTTACCGATGCCTTTGCCTGATCCTGTAACAAGAGCAGTCTTATTTTTTACATTAAAATTTTTTAGAAACATTTGATCTGATTATTTACAATGAAAAGATAGATTGATCTAATAAATTCATTTTTTTGATGCACATCTGAAAATTATCTTCTAGGTGATAATCTCCTGGAAACCCTATACACTTAATTCCAGCGTTTACGGCAGAGTTACTACTTTCTTCAGTATCTTCTATTGCAAGACAATCTTCTGGGTGTAAATTTAGTTTATCTAAAGTTACTTTGTATATTTCTGGATGGGGTTTTTCATTTTTAACAAACGATTTATTGCCAATAAAGTCAAAATCTTCTTTAGCAATTTGACTAGAAAGACTTTCAAATACTGCATCGACATTATTTAAAGTTGTAGAAGTTGAGAAAGCAAGTTTAATATTGTTATCTTTTGTATACTTAATTATCTCATCAACACTTTTTCTTAATTTTTGTTTATTCTTAATAATGAATGAACTAAAAATTTCTGTTTTTCTATTTCTAATTTGTGAAGCATTTACATTAACATTATTTTTTTCAGCAAAATCTTCTACTCTTTTTGTCCCACCAGATTTTTTTAACAAAATTTTATAATCTTGCTCATCCCAATACCAATCTAGACCAGCTTCTTTAAAAGCTTCATTAAATGAATTACGTTGAATATTAGAAGATTCAATAAGTGTTCCAATAGATCCAAATAAAAGTGCTTTATAATCCATTTTATCCTTTCAATTTTATGGAACAAGAAATCATATAACTTATTATTTTATTGACCCAAGTCCTTTAGAAATATTAATATCTCCAATGTTTCTCGCTTTGTTAAATTCTTTTATTCTATCAAAAACATTAACACCTATTTGCTGGTAAACATCGAGAAGGTCTACTAAAACCCAATTCTCTCTGATAAGACCATTTTCTAATCTCCAAAAATCTAAACTCCGCATTTCTATAATTTGATTTGATGGAGCAATACCCATCCATCCATCTTGAGAAATTGTAGATCGCATATTTGGCCAACCAGTTTCACAAACATAATCGCCTTCATATATCCAATGTGTTTGCATATCCTGCAACCCCTCATTTTTTAAACTATCATTTGATGAGCCTCCCTTTCTATCAGGCATTGCACGCAAAAAAGGTATTTGATGCCAATGGCGAAATCCTTCGATACCCCTTGCTGTGCCAATTCCAACTGGTCCGTACCAATTAAATCTGGGGTGCCAATATTTATCTAAATTCATAACTTGTGGATTTGGATTACTAGGGTGTAAAACCATATCTCGAAGCATATTTATTACAATGTCAAAATTTTTTGATCCATCACCTTCTATCTTTAAACCGTCTCCTGTCATAGGAGATGGTGTGCATAAAAAAGATCCTAGCTGAGGACTCATTGGCCATGCATTTGCCTGCATCATCAATTCAGGTAGATCCCAAATTGATTGCATTTCTATAATTTGATTATTTTCTATTTGGAAAAACTCATGATAACGCATATGAACTAAATTTCCAGTTGGCGGAATATCTAAAAATGATTTTAAAAAAGTTCCCATATAATTGCCCATAGTGCCCAACCAATCTTTACCTTCAGGTGTTGTGCCTGCCATAACAATCATATCTCTTCTTTCAAGATCAGGAATGCTATCTAAAAGGGGGTTTATACAATTAGTTAACAATTTATCTAAACCATTAAATGTTCCAAAAGGATAGCAGAAATGAAACACCGAATTTTCAGAAAAATATTTAACTAGAGAATTTTTTATTGAATTTTTGTTAAAATTTTGAGTAGCTAATTGATAATTTTCAAAATATTTTTTTAACTCTTCAGGTTTCATAATTTTTAACCTTTAACTGCTCCAGCTGTTAATCCGCTAACAATCTGTCTTTGAAAAAACATTACAAGAAAGAATAATGGAGCAGTTGCTGAAACAACGGCAGCTACAGCATACATTACTTTACCTTCTTCCTGTACGGTACCTAAAAAGCTAGCAATTGCTGGGATCATTGTTTCATTTTCATCTGAAAGCAACATAGATGTAACTGTAAAATCATTGTAAGCAAGAAGGAAACTAAATAATCCAGTAGTTATTACACCCGGCCACATTATAGGAATGATCACATATCTAAATGCTTGAAATCTATTACAGCCATCGCACATAGCGCTTTCATCTAAATCTTTTGGTATATTTAAAAAAAATGAATGTAACATCCACAGAGTAAAAGGCTGATTAATTGCAACAAGTACAATTATTGTTGTAGGTAAAATTCCCCAAACATTCCAAGCAAAAAAAGGTTGAAGATATCCTGAAACTAAAGTCATATGAGGCATCGCACGAAAAATAAGACCTGCCATTAAAATCCAGAAGGCATATCGATAAGTAGACCTTGCAAGAGCATAGCCTCCTAAAGTTCCAAATGTAAGAGAAATTAAAACTGTAAAAAATACTACTATGCTTGTGTTAATAACAGCGCGCCAAAATTCCTCTTCTATCCAAGAGCCATAATATCCATCAATAGTAAAAAAATTACCTGTTTGTTTTTCAGTATGAAAGCCAAATATTGCATTTGCCCAGTCAGCTTTTGAAAAAAAATCAGCTTGTACTTTAAAAGACCCCCACAATGTCCAGATAAAAGGAAACATAGCAACAATCAACCAAAGAGCCACGAATACAAAAGCAATAATTCGAACTGGGGTTAATTTATTTTCAATTTTTGTATTCATAAATTTCTAACCCTTATTTTTTTCATTAAAATCTCTCCATGTTCGAATTAGCACTGGCAAAAGTAAAATTCCTACACAAAAAATAGTAATCATAGATGTTGCGCCTGCTGCATTATATAGAGGGTAAGCACTTTCACGCAAATGATTCCATATTAACCAGGATATTGAGGTAGCGTGGGCTTCTGCTCTAAAACTTATTATTGGTTCAAAAACTCTAAAATTATCCATTAAAAGTATTAAAGTTATAAAAATAGCAAGTGGCATTAAATGAGGAATAACGACATGGCGTGTTCTTTGAAATTTAGATGCACCATCTATAGTTGCTGCCTCAATTGTTTCATGAGGAACTGTTTGAAGACCTGCATAAAAAACAATAAAACTAAACGGCATCAAATGCCATATACCATAGACCATCAACATGACCCAGGTAAGCACAGGTGATGCTTTCAAGCTCAGAGAATTATCATTAAATAATTTTTGGAGTGTGGCTCCAATAACACCATCGCCATCAACCATCCAAAACAATATCAATGAACCAACAAGAGGTGTAACTATCATTGGAAGAAGAGATGCAAAAATTGTTGGACCTTTTAACAACTTAGGAAGATTATTGACTCCAAGAGCAACTAAAAAACCAAGAAATAAAACAAACGGAGTAACTACAAAGGTGTAAGTAAGAGTAAAGCTAAGCGCTCTATATAAGGGAAAATTATATATTTTTTTTACAAAAACTATAAAACTATCCGAGCTATTCCAAGCCTCTCCTATTTCATCAAATGCAAAATGCATTCTGTTTGAATACGTTTTAAATCCATTAAATTTACCAAGAGGTGCTTTTTCTTTTAACTTCGCGGAAGCTTCAGTATCCACAGATGTTGTTGTCTCACATCCAAAAGGATCACAATTTTCTGAAACAATTATTACTTGTTTATGTTCTATATGTAGGGATTGAATAAAAACAGAAACTATAGGTATTGCAATAAATAAAAACATTACACTTAATGAAGGAAGGATGAATAATAAGAATGTGCTGTGCTTCATTATGCTATTTTAAATTACATAGAAAGATATAAGGGGTTTTCAAATTTGAAAACCCCTTTTTATTGATTTATATTTATTGACTACAGATAACCTGCGTCTTTAGCAGCTGTTTCGTAAACAGCCTCTACATCACTAAGTGCTTGTTCAGCACTTTCTGCTCCCTTTAAAAAATCAACTAGCTCTGCACCTAATGCATTATGCAATAATCCCATTTGAGCAAACATTGGATAAGATTTAGCGCCGCCTTGAGCAGTTGCAGACACTCCTGCAGCAGCTGGACCAGGTTTAAAACCATCAATTAACCAAATTGCATCATCATTATTAGCAGCAACCATTTCTGAAGTCATACCACTTACAAGTGCTGCAAACGTTGCTTCTGCTTCACTGTCAGACACGTTAGTTGCTATAGTTATTCCATCCCACCATAAAGTTGCTCCTGGTATTGAACCACCAGTAACAGTTGGAGCTGCAGATAGAACAGTATTTGAAGTCACCTCAGCTGAAGAACCTTCATTATCTAGTATAACTCCTCCACGAGAACCCCACATAAAGCCAATTGCAGCTTGACCAGCTTCCCATAATCCTTGCGTATCATCAGATGCCTGTGTTAAATGATCAGGATGAGCATACTCAACTAGAGCTTTCATTGTTTCTAGAGCCGCAATACCTTTAGCGTTATTAATAGATGCTTCTGCACTACCTTGCTTAAAGAATTCTCCACCATGTGCTAAGTATATAGTATTAAATACTTCTCCAACATTCCATCCTACTTTAAGATTCATTACAAGTGGATGCTCCATTATACCAGCTGAACGTATTTTTTCAGCAGCAGAAATTATTTCATCATAAGTTGCTGGCATTCCATCAACTCCAGCTTTATCTAAAATATCTGTTCTATAATACATGTGCTGAGAATTAGCCATGAATGCTATAGCCATTATTTTACCATCAATAGTTATAAGTTGATTAGATTTTAAGTTGCCACCATATTTTTCAACTAGGTCATTTAATGGTCTCACTAGTCCATCATTCATTAACTGAACAAGAGTAGAGTTAGCTACAATCACTGATGTATACTCTGCTGGATCTGGTGTTTGAGCAGCGTTCATTATTTGGCGCGCTTCAGTAGTATGATTTCGAGTGAATTCAGATGCAGATCCTGCACAATTGCTTTCAGCAGAATTTGCTATTGCGTGAATTGCTGGAAAATCACTTGCTAAAATTCGGATGGATTGTCCATTAGGACCGCAATCAGCTGCAAACAAAGATGAGCTGAAGAATAGTGCTGTTAATCCACCTAAAATTAATTTTTTTAAAAACATGTTTCCTCCATATATTACGTATAAAAAACAATTTTTTTACGCGTATGTATATTACTATAATTATTAAAATGATATTGCATTACTTTGAATTAATATGCAATGTAATGAATAAATTAATAGTGGATAAATGAACATTCAGAAAGCAAAATTACCAACATCAAGTAGTGTGGCAAAGCTAGCAGGTGTGTCACAATCGGCTGTTTCACGATGCTTTACAAAAGGAGCAAGCATTTCTAATAGAACAAAATTGAGAGTTATCGAGGCAGCAAAAAAACTAGGATATAAACCACAGACCTTTTCAACTAATTCTCTGAGTTTAGATGAGGGAGGTTTAGTTGGTGTTATATTACCATATATTACGAATAGATATTATCCTGAAGTTCTTATCGAATTACATGAAGCTCTAAGAGTATCAGGGTATAGAATTTTATTAATTACTACTGATGATGGTGAGGAATTAGATGATAATTTAATTCAACCCTACTTAAAAGAAAAGTTAGTTGCAATTGTTTCAGCAACAAAGCCTACTGATGCGTTTGTAGAAAACTGTTTAGCCAAACAAATTCAACTTATTGCATTTAATAGAAATTGGAAAATACCTACACTGAGTTCTGTAGCTTGTGATCATAAGTATGGTGGAGAAGCGGCGGCAGAACATTTCGTTAATAATGGGCATACTAAAATAGGAATGGTTGAAGGACCAATTGGATCATTTGTGAGTAAAGAAAGATGTAAAGGTTTCAAAAACTATTTAAATAATTTAGACAAAATTAAACTGTTTCATGAAAGAGGAAATTTTACATATGAAGGAGGTTTAGATTCAGCAAATAAACTTTTAAAAAATAATATTACAGCATTGTTTTGTGCTGATGATATTATGGCTTTTGGTTGTGTTGATTATATTAAAAAAAATACAAAACTTAATATACCAGAAGAGATAGAGGTAATTGGATATGATGATATATCTTCAGCAAATTGGCATTCATATAATTTAACAACAATTAGACAACCAGTAAGACAAATGTCTAAACTTGTAACCCAAATAATAGATGATAACATTAAGGATCCAGAGTTAGAGCCTATCAATCATTTAATTCAGGGTAAATTTATTTATCGAAATACAACTAGATAGAAATTGTCTAAAATAATTTTGATTCCAGGATATATGTGTACCAATAGCATTTGGGATGCACAAAAATCTATTCTAAAAAAAAAATATAATGTTTCCATTCCTTCTCTAAAGAATATTGCTACAGTTGATGATGCTGTACAAAAAATCATAAACAAAAATAAAAAAAAAATTTCTGTTATTGGTTTTTCAATGGGAGGATTTATTGCAATAAAATTAGCAATCGATTATCCAGAAATATTAGATAAATTAGTTTTAATAGGAACTAATGCAAGAAATATTTCACAAAAAAGAAAGTTGCTTTTAGAAAAGTCATTAACAACATTAAATAAAAATAACTTCGCAAAATTATTTTATCAAAAAAACTATAGTTCCTATTTTTCTAATAAAGATTTGAAAAATACATCATACCAAAATACTGTTTATTCAATGGCTAAACAATTAGGATATAAAACTTTTTTAGACCAAACGAATTTGACTCTAAAAAGACCTAATCAATTAAATAAACTAGATAAGATTATATCAAAAACTCTTATTATTCGTGGCAAAAACGATAAACTATCCTCTAATATTATGAACAATGAATTAAATAAGAAAATAAAATATTCAGTTTATACAGAAATTAAAAATTCTTCTCATTTTGTAATGCTAGAGAAGCCAAAAACTGTTAATAAAATTATTACTAATTTTTTATTTTAAATCAAATCGTTTTAGATGCTATTTGAGTGCCCTTAACTAACGAAATTAATTTCTCATAACAAATTTTTTCATCAACTTTTCCAAATCCAGCAAAAGTACTAAAACCACAATCTGTACCAGCCATAATTTGCTCCTTTGGTACAAAAGTAGAAAATTGTTTTAACCGATCAGCAACAACTTCCGGATGTTCAACAAAATTTGAAGTAGAATCAATAACACCAGGCACAATAACTTTATCTCGTGGCAATTTGATCTTTTCAAAAACTTTCCATTCATGAGCATGTCTTGGATTAGAAGACTCAATTAATAAATATTTACTTTTTGCCTTAAGTACTATTGGTAAAATTTTTTCCAAACCAATATCAAAGGTATGAGGTCCTTCATAATTTCCCCAGCAGATATGCATTCTAATTTTGTCTTGTGGAACTGATGCCAGTGAAAGATTAAGAGCTTCAATTTGTTTTTCTGCTCGCAGCAAAAAACTTTTTTCATCTAATTCTTTAAAATTCATATGCCTTGCTAGGGCTAAATCTGGACAATCAACTTGCAAGAATAAATTATTATAAGTAATTTGTTGATATTCTTCTGCCATAATCACGCTAAGCTTACTTAGGTACTCGTCATCATTTTTGTAAAATTTATTTGGTAAAAAAACATTTATGACTCCTGGTGAAGCAGCATTCATAAAGCCCTTAGTATGATTATTAGCATTTAATGCAGAAGATAGATTATTTATATCTTTTAAAAGATCATAATTATTTTTAATAGAGAGTTCTCCAGTACAACAGGGTCGGGTATAAGTAGGTGTTCCCCCACTTTTAGCAATTTTATCTTTATATTCAGGAAATGCATCTAAGTCAGCTGGCGCTCTTCTTTCACTTTCACCGGAAAAACCATTAATTCTATCTTTAACATATGTAGCATAACTGATTTTACTCATTTCACCATCACTGACAAAATCAATACCTGTATCAAGTTGTTTTTTGACAATGTCACTTACATTTTGTTTTACAACATCATCAAATTCATTTTCACTAAAACTATCTCCCTTATCTTTTGCAAAAAGTAATTCTGATAAAGCTTTAGAACGAGGTAAACTTCCTACATGTGTTGTTAAAATTTTCGTGTTCAATCTTTAGCTATCCTGTTTTCATCAAAATTTGTTTCCAAATTTCAGTTTCATCAAACAAAATCCATTCATTTTTAATACCTCGTGGTCCAAATTCAACATGTGATATAGCCATGACATGAACTGCTGCTTGACTAGGTACTCCAAAATATCCCGAACCCGAATGAACACCATTAAGTGACCATCTAATAGCTGCCTTTCTGTACTGATTTGGTTCTTCTAAATAGCTAACATGATCAATTGAAAATGTTGCATCAGGAAATGATGACAATAGAGAAGTCCAAAAAGTTTTTACTTCTTCTACTCCGTAAGCTTTCAATCCGCCTGGTAATTCTTGATTTATTGCTCTATCATATTTTTTATCAACTATATTAATATCTTTATTAAATATAGATTTTAGGACTTCTACATATTCATAACCTGAATTTTTTTCCGGTAAATTTAATTGTGAATATTTTAAATCCAAAGGCGTATTTTTGTTAAAAGGAACTGCGCAATTTTCAACACCCCCTTGATTATCAATTATTTGTTTTGCATATTTTTTTGGATCTAAATTAAGTTGTCTTACGATTGCGCCCTGATCTCTAACAAGCCATTCATCATACACTTGATTATCCTTGCATGCACAATCTGCAATTACTCTATAAATAAGTTTTTTTCCTGTTGCTTTTCCATAAACACCATCATTTAAGTGGGTTGCTCTAGTTAAAATTCGGTGCGAAGATAAATACCCATCATGTTCATTACCTATCCATATGACATCTTCACCTAAAAGTTGACGGTCAGGAAATTCTTCTAAAGTTGCATAAGTTGCTTTCACAACTGCATCAGGTCCATACACAACTCCAGCAGGGGACCTAACTGGAATTCCTTTTGCATAATATTCTCTTATTGACTCAACATCCTTGTCTTCCCAAATTTGATGTGTAATTTTTAGTATATAATCGGGTAGATCTCTAAATTTTTTATCAAAACCCTTCATCTTTTAATTTTTTTGGCGTACTATATAAATGCTACCTTTATCGCTACTTATATTTTTAAGGCTTCTTGTAGAGTTTTTTGGAGGGGAGAAGGCATCTCTAGGGCCAATTAACACCTTTTTATCATTACATGTAATTTCCCATTCTCCCTCCAAACATAAATAAACTTCAGATTTTGATGAGGTGTAAGAATGTATATGAGCATTATTACCTTCAAGAAGAGTAAGTCCAAATCCAGTTTTATGACTAATATATGGTTTAAATTCTTTATTATGAATAGTGAAATCATCTAGATAATTTAAAATAGAATTTGAATTATAATGTTCGTCATCTAGAAAATAATTTTTTTGATCTGCATAACGAATTACAAATTTTTCAATTTCTTCAGAAGTGTAATGATCAAATTGTGTTAATTCATTATCTGTGATTGGCTCTATTGCTTTTTTACCATCAGGTATTTGATTTTTTTCTAAATCAATAAGAGAGTTATCATTTAAAAGAACCATTCCAGTTTCTTTTGCTTTTTTTAACAATGAAGGAGTCCATGTAATTACTCCAGGATCATTTTCACCTAAAACTACAAACATTAATGCTTGTTGATCACTAACATTTTGAAATCCTCTAAACATATTAGTAGGAAATGAAGCGACATCTCCTTTATGTAAAATAACCTCACCCTCTTTTCCATCTGGTCCCCAATAAAAACGCCATGAACCAGAAAAGATAATAAACACCTCAGCTGTTGTATGACTATGAAGCCCAGAACCATTCATCGGTGCAGCACTTACTGCCCCAATATTAAACCCATGCTCCTCAGCAATTTTTACATTTTGTTTAGAATCTTCACTTACGCCAGGACCCACTAATGAGTAATTCAATCTATCTTGATGTCCTTTTAATTTACCCTCAACAAAAGGAACCTTACTTGGTATTAAATCATTAAATCTCGCAAGACGACTTTCTATATTTATTGACATATTAAGAAAAATTATATTTTATGCATTTTTAATGAATATTATTCAAAATATTGAATAAATCAATTAAATATTGAGCCTAAACTGTGAGTAACTGAAACTAAGTAAATTATGACAGAAATTGAAAATTTTAATACTGGAATAAAAAAAGAAGGAAGCACTGAAGTAATTAATTTAAATCCAAAGATAAATATAGCAAATAAAAAAAAAATCAGAATTCTTTTAAAAAATATAGCTGAATCCAATTCAGAAAATATTAATAAAAATATTAGTGATGCGTATCATGATGATGCAGAAATAAGAACCTTCCATCCACTTAATGACTTAAAAGGCATTTCTGAAATAACAGAAAAATTATGGAAACCGCTTTTAAATGCATTTCCTGATCTTGAGAGAAGGGATAACCTAATTCTTGGGGGTTCTTTTCAAAACTCAGTTTTTGTTTCAACAATAGCTCATTTAACTGGGACTTTTGTTAATCCATGGCTTAATGTTCCTGCTCATGGCAAAACTATACATTTAAGAATATGTGAAGCGCATCAAATTAAAGATAATAAAATCATTCAATCACATATTTTGATTGATACTCTAGATTTTATTCGTCAGGCAGGATTTTGGCCAATAAATAAATCATTAGGAGTAGAAGGAATGTGGCCTGGTCCTATAACCGGTGATGGTACAACATTTGAAAATATGGATGATGAGTTGTCCATCAATTCGATGAATCAAGCTTTAACAATGCAGAGAAGTTTAAATATAAAACCAGAAACAGATCCTGGATCAACGCATGAATACGTTAGAGATAAATTACTAAATCATCCTCAAAAAGAATTCTGGCATCCTAAAATGATGTGGTACGGACCTTGCGGTATTGGTACAGCAAGAGGTTTAAAAGGATATGTTGATCATCATCAATTACCTTTTAGGTTTACATTTAAAGAGAGAGATTATTGGAAAATTGGTCATTATATAGAAATAGCTGATGGTAATTATTCAATGACATCAGGCTGGCAAAGTATTGAGTGTATACATGGTTCTAATGAGTGGCTAGGCTACCAAGGTACTGGTAAAGCTGTCACAATAAGAGTTATGGATTTTTATTTACATCATGAAGGGCGAATTAGAGAAAATTGGGTACCAATCGACATAGC
>CACKSM010000011.1 GCA_902602885.1 uncultured Alphaproteobacteria bacterium | reverse complement strand
TTTTAAGGAAGTAAGATCAGTATCATCTTTTATTTCAGAACTTTTTGTTTTGCGAAGAAAAAATAAAATTGATAAAAAACCAACTCCAGATAAAAAACCAATAATGAAAACAAATATAAGATTTTCAAACATCACTATTTAGATAAGATATAAATATATTATCAAATATCTAGCAATTTTCCCAATAGATACAAATATTAAAAAAAAAGTAACATTATATTTTACTGTACCTGCTGCAAATGCGATTGGATCTCCAATAATTGGTACCCATGAAAATAATAATGACCATTTTCCATACTTTTTGAAAATATCTGTAGCTTTTTGTAATAAGTATATATTTACTGGAAACCAAGGTTTCTTAATAAGAAAATTTACAAAGTAACCACATATCCAACTGATTAGAGATCCTAAAATATTACCTGCTGAAGCAAAAAATAATAATAAAAATGGATTATAATTATTAGATAATAATAGTGCTGATAAATATGTCTCTGAAGCAAAAGGAAAAAAAGTGCCTAAAGACAAACAAAAAATAAATAATGATGAATAGATCAAAGTATTTCTTATTGTTAATTTATGTTATTGTTATGTTACTTATCAATTTATGAACGATTTTCCAAAAGAAGAATTTATTTCCAGAATTGAAAAAATACAAATACATATTGAAAAAGAAAATATTGATGCTGTTATTATAACTTCTCCATCAAATTTTAGATATTTCACTGGACTTGATAGTAATTTTTGGGAAAGTCCAACAAGACCGTGGTTTTTAATTATTTCAAAAAAAAATCCAATTAAAGCTATAATACCATCTATTGGTATTACAGCTATGCAAGAAACATTAGTCAATGATATCGAAACTTGGGAGTCTCCAAATCCAAAAGATGAAGGGATATCTTTATTGAAAAAAAATATTAAAAGTTTTCCTAAAAGTTCAAATATTGGTTTTGAATTAGGCAATGAAACTTTTCTGCGAATGAGTATTAACGATTATCAGGATATTCAAAAAAATTTATCAGAATATAATTTTGTTGATGCTAGTAAAATACTTTGGAGTATAAGAAAAATAAAATCTGAAATAGAGATCAGTAATATTAAAGAAATTTGTTCAATTACAAGTAAGGTATTTGATGATTTTCCTCAAAAAATTAATTTAGGAATGAGTGAAAAACAAATTACATCAATATTTAAAAAAGAATTAATTGAAAGTGGCGCAGATTATATTCAATACATGGCGTGTGCTTCGGGACTTAATGGTTATAATCAGATTATCTGTAACCCAACAGAAAGGGAAACTAAAGATGGTGATATTCTAATTATTGATACCGGTGCAACTTTAAATGGTTATTTTTCAGATTTTGATAGAAATTTTGGCTTTGGAAAAATTCACAAACAAGTTCTAGATGCATATAATAAATTGTGGGAAGCAACTGAAAGAACTTTAGAAATTATAAAACCTGGAATTAGTTGTTCAGAAATATATTCTAAATTATCTCAAAGTTTAATAACTAACAACGTATCAATTGGAAGAATGGGTCATGGTTTAGGCTTACAACTAACTGAGCCACCAAGTATTATGGAAAATGACAAAACATTACTTGAGGAAAATATGATTATAACTCTTGAACCATCAATAGAAATGGACGAAAATAAAATATTAGTACAAGAGGAAAATTTATTAATAACTAAAGATTCCTATAAACTTTTAAGTACTAGAACTCCTGAAAATTTACCTAATATTGATTAATTAAATTATTGACTCAATTTTAGGCATAAGTCTAATTAATTCCTTCGTATATTCATGCTCAGGATTATTAAATAATTCCTCTGTATTTTTTGTTTCACAAACAGCACCATTTTTTAGAACAATTATTCGGTTACACATTTGGCGAATTACAGGAAGATCATGGCTAATAAATAACATAGTGAGGTGCAGTTCATCTTGTATATCTTTTAATAAATTCAATATTTGTGCTTGTATACTGACATCCAATGCAGAAGTTGGTTCATCACATATTAATAATCGTGGTCTTGTTGCCAAAGCACGAGCAATAGATATTCTCTGCCTTTGCCCTCCTGAGAATTCATGTGGGTATCGATCTAAAGATTGTCTGGTCATTCCAACAATATCTATTAGGTCGTAAACATTTTGTAAAAGTTCATTATTGCTTATATTTTTTTGAAAAAATTTAATTGGTTCTGCAATAATATCCTTAACTTTGAAACGAGGATTTAGAGATGAGTAAGGATCTTGAAAAATCATTTGAATTTGACCTCTACTATTATGAATTTGATATTTTTTATTTGAATTATATAGAGGTTCATTATTATATTTTAAATCACCCTTGTTAGGACTAATTAATCCAGTAATAATTTTTGCAATAGTTGATTTACCTGAACCAGACTCTCCAACTAATCCAAGTGTCTCACCTTCGAATAATTCAAAAGATACATTGTCGACAGCTTTAACTATTTTATCATTCGAACTTTTATTAGAAATAAATGAAAAACCACTACCTAAAGAATTGTCATCAAAAACTTTTGTTACTTCCTCAAGTTTTAATAATTTTTGATTTTTATTTTCCCTTATTCCCCATGTTTTAATAATATTTTTAGTCAAATTCTTGGAACTAGATGTTATTTCCTTACCATCAGGGCTAATTAATTTAAATCTATCAATTTTCTTATTTGTTGGTGGCACTGAAATTACTAAGCTTCTTGCTTCTGTTGATTTTGGATTTGTTAATAATTCTTTAGTCTCACCTTGTTCAACAATATGTCCGTATCTCATAACAATAACTTTATCAGTCGTCTCTGCTATGACTCCCATATCATGGGTAATAATTATAACACCAAGATTTCTTTTCTTTGTAAGATCTTTGAGTAGTTCTAATATTTGATATTGAATACTTACATCTAAAGCTGTTGTCGGTTCATCTGCAATTATTAAGTCAGGTTCACAACTTATCGCTAAAGCTATAACAACTCTTTGACGCATACCGCCACTAAATTGGTGTGGATAGTCTTCTATTCTCTTTTCAGCGTTTTCTATTCCAACCTCTTTAAGCAATTGAATTGATTTTTTAAGTGAATCTTGATAACTTAAATTTAAATGAGCTTGAATAGTTTCAATTAATTGATCTTTTATTTTAAATAGAGGGTTTAATGAAGTTTGAGGGTCTTGAAAGACAAATCCTATTTTTTTTCCTCTAATATTTTGAATTATTTCTTCATTACTTCTTAATTCAATATTGTCTATTTTTATTGAGCCATCTGTGATTTCACCTGGAGGATCAATCAAGTTAATTATCGCATTTGCAATTGTAGATTTTCCAGATCCAGACTCACCAACAATTCCTAATATTTCACCTCTTTCTAAAGAAAATTCTACATTTTTACTTGCAACAATAATTTCCTTTCGTGTTGGATAACTTATGTTTAAATTTTTAACTTCTAAAAAACTCATCTCTTTTTTAATTTTGGATTTAAAGCATCTCTCATCCAATCCCCTAATAAATTAATTGATAATGCTAAAACAATTAAGAAAATTGCTGGAAAAAAAGTAATCCACCACTCACCTGAAAATAAAAAATTATTTCCAAACCTTATTAGAGTCCCAAGAGAAGGTGTTGTTGGTGGAACGCCAACACCTAAAAAACTTAGGGTAGACTCTGTAATAATCGCAAGCGCTAATCCGATTGTAGCAATTACCAAGATAGGCCGAAGTATATTTGGTAAAATATGCTTAAACATAATTAATATATTTGATAATCCAATAATTCTTGAAGCTGAGACATATTCTTTATTTTTTTCAACTAAGGTTGATGCTCTCGATACTCTTGCAAACTGAGGCCATTCTGAAATACCAATGGCGAAAATCAAAACATAAATAGCCATTTCGTCATGCATTGATTGTGAGATAATTGCCCTTGCAATTCCATCAACAAGTAAAGCCATTAAAATACTTGGAATAGTTAACTGCACATCTGTAAGACGCATTACAATAATCTCATACCTACCACCAATATATCCAGCTGTTATTCCAAGAAAAACTCCAAGTATCATTGCAAAAATTATAGATGCAAAACCAACGATGAGTGAAATTCTTGAACCATAAATCATTGTTGAAAACATATCTCTTCCCTGCTGATCAGTTCCTAATATGAAGCTAAAACTTCCTCCCTCCGACCATACTGGTGGGGTAAAGGCATCCATTAAAGAAACTGATGCTGGATCAAAAGGATTATAAGGTGCAACTATCCCAGCAAATACAGAACAAAAAAGTATAATAAAAAATATTGTTGAAGAAATTATTGCTAATTTAGAATTAAAGAAACTGTATCCAATATCAGTATCATATATTTTATTGTACGTTTTAAGTAACATTTTAAGTACCTTCTTCCTTAAGCCTAATTCTAGGATCAATAAAATAGTATGTGATGTCTACAATAAAATTTATCATAACAAATATAAAGGCTACCATGATCATATATGCTGACATTATAGGAATATCGACAAAGTATACTGCTTTGATAAATAATGACCCCATGCCTGGCCATTGAAAAACTGTTTCTGTAATAATTGAAAAAGCAATTAATGTTCCGATATTGATACCTGTAATAGTAATAACTGGAATTAATCCATTTTTGAGCGCATGCTTATAATTAATAACACTCCTTTTTATACCTCTTGCTTTTGCAAATTTAATATAATCTGTTTGTAAAATTTCCATCATTTCAGCTCGAACTAATCTAATCACATAAGTCATTTGAAATAAACTTAACGTAACAGATGGGAGTATCAGTGCTTTTAAACCTGAAGTAGTTAAAAATCCTGTAGTCCAAAAACCTAATTGTGTGACTTCACCTCTCCCAAAGGAAGGAAGAACTCCTAAAATTACTGAAAACAAATAAATTAACATTATTCCTATAATGAATGTTGGTAAAGAAACACCTGCTAGTGAAATCACAAGAATAATATTAGAAATAAAACTGTCTCTGTGAATACCAGTATATACACCCAAGATAACACCGCTGATTATTGCAATTAAAGCGGAGACAAAAACTAATTCTAAAGTTGCAGGCATTCTTTCTGCAATTAAGTCTGAAACTTCTCTTTTTAATTGATATGATATTCCAAAATCACCTTGAATTACATTTCCTATAAAACGTGAAAATTGAACGTAAACTGGATCATTTAAACCCAATACTTCTCTGACCTCAGCACGTCTTTCATCTGAAGCATCTTCTCCAGTCATACTATTTACTGGATCACCAACAAAATTAAATAAGGAAAATGAAACAAAAGCTACAACAATCATTACAAGAATAGATTGAAAGAGTCTTTTAAAGAAATAGCTAAACATGGTTTAATTTCTGGCCAGATTACTGGCCAGAAAATATAAAAATTATTAGTTTACGTTTGCAAATCTAAATAATGGCTCGTTGTTCATTCTAATTGGAACATCGACATTACTTTTTGATGCTTGGTTGACAACTTGGTGATGTAAAGGAAGATATGTTACATCATCTTGAGTAATATCCCAAGCTTCAGCAATCATAGCATTTCTTTTATCTTGATCTGTTTCAACACCCATTGCCGCTACTAACTCATCAACTCTGGCATTACTGAAATTAACTTTATTCCAGCTACCAGCACTATCAAATAAGTACGAGTATACGTAATGACTATCAAAAGTTGGAACACCCCAACCTAACATGTACATGTCGCTTGTCATACCATTTGCGTCACCTTCTTTAACTTCTGAGAAGTGTTGACTTTTAGTTTTTGCATCAAGAGTTACATCAACTCCAATTTTAGCAAACATACCAATTGCAGCAACACAGATTGCTTCATCATTAATATAACGATCATTTGGACAATCTAGTGTAACCTCAAATCCATCTGGATAACCAGCTTCTGCTAATAGTTTTTTTGATAGCTCCGGATCATAAGGTAATCTTTCATCACGTGCAGCTGTATGACCGTTTACACCAGGAGCAGTGATAATTCCTGCAGGAACACTTTGTCCTCTCATTACCTTATCCTTAATAGCTTCCATATCTAAAGCATGGTACATAGCTAAACGAACTCTTTTATCAGCAAAAGGATTTTTACCTTTGATATTAGATGAATTTAATTCAGCAGAACCTTGATCCATTCCAAAAAATATTGTTCTATTTTGAGGAGTCATTTTTACACCATGTCCAGCAGAAGATTTGATTCTCTCAATATCTTGAACAGGAACAACGTTTGTGTAGTCAATTTCTCCAGATAGAAGTGCTGCAACTCTTGTTGCGTCATTTGCAATAGGAAGTAATTCAATAGTATCTACATTGAAAGTACTATCATCACCCCACCAATCATTATTTTTTTCAAAAACAGTTCTTACGTCCTGTTCTCTAAAAGTAATTTTGAAAGGTCCAGTTCCGTTTGCATTAGAAGCACAATAAGATGTTTCACCTGCATCCCAGTTGTATGAAACTTCACAACCATTTGCTTTTGCCCAATCTTCAGACATAACAAATATCTGAGTTAATTGATTTAAAAGAATTGGATTTGGTCCATCTGTTACAATCTGAACTGTGTGATCAGTTAATGCTGATGCTGATTTAATGCTTTTAATTAAATCTACCATATCAGATGGAGCAGTTTTTGCTCTATTGATACTAAAAGCAATATCACTAGCTTTTAAATCTGATCCATCATGAAATTTTACACCCTTACGAATTGTAAAAATCCAAGTGTCATCAGCAGTTGTTTTCCATGATTCAGCAAGCTGAGGAAGTATTTCCATATTAATACCTGGAGTTACTAAACCTTCATATACTTGACGCGAAACCATGTGAGTTGGTCCTTCGTTTTGTGCATGCGGATCAAGAGTTAAAGAGTCACCAGGCATTGACCATTTAATAGTGTTTGCAAATGCTGGTGAGAAAATACCCATGAAAAGCAAAGACAAAACAATGCTTAAAGTCTTTTTCATATTATTTCCTCCATAGAAATTTGATGGTAGACCCATACAACTTCAATGGAAATATTCAATATTATTAGTATTAATAAGTGCTATATTTTGTCATAATTATTAGTATTAATTTAGACATACCCTTGGAGGAGGCTTGATATAGTGAAAAAAATAGAGAAGGCACAAGAGATCTCTAGAATACTAAATCGTATATACAGAAAAGTACCTATTCCTCTTAACCACAAAAATAAATTTGAATTAGTTGTAGCTGTACTTCTTAGTGCTCAATGTACAGATGAAAGAGTTAATCAAGTTACACCAATACTATTTAAAAAAGCTAACACAGCTATAAAAATGACAAAAGTGCCTAAAAAAACAATTTATAATATTATTCGCCCTTGTGGTTTGGCACCTCAAAAATCAAAAGCAATTTTTGAACTTTCAAGAATTCTTGTAAAAAAATTTAAAGGCAATGTTCCAGAAAGTTTTGAGGAATTAGAAAAGTTGCCAGGTGTTGGTCACAAAACAGCCAGTGTTGTTATGTCTCAAGGATTTGGTCATCCAGCATTTCCAGTTGATACGCACATTCATCGTTTAGCTCAACGTTGGGGTTTAACAAATGGTAAAAATGTAGTCCAAACAGAAAAAGATTTAAAATATCTTTTTCCAAAAAAATCTTGGAACAAACTTCATTTACAAATAATATTTTATGGAAGAGAATTTTGTCAGGCAAGAAGTTGTTATGGTTTGGAGTGTGAAATATGCAAGGTTTGTAATCCAAAGAGAAAAACGCCTATTAAAACAAAAAAGTAGTAATTAAAAAGGCTGAAATACAACAAGTATAAGTATAAAAATCAATATTACTGCTGGCGCTTCATTTGTAATTCTAAAAAACTTAGTGGAGTATTTATTTTTATCATTTTTAAAATCATTAAGGCATTTTAAACAAAAAAAATGATAGCCAGATAATAAAATTACAAATAAAATTTTTAAAAGCAACCAAGTATCAATACCCACATAATGTGTAAGTGTAAAACCTGATATCCACGTCACTATAAAAGCTGGAAACATAATAATTCTGTACAATTTTCCTTCCATTAGTTTGAATGTTTCTGAGGTTTCTTTTGTAATTTCAGGATTAGCATGATTTACAAACAAACGTGGCAGATATAAAAGTCCAGCCATCCAAGCTATGATACTAAAAATATGAATAACTTTCAGAGTATTAAATAACATTATTTATTCCCATACCGCGTGAGGAGGCATTGACATTAATATAGCATCAACATTCCCACCAGTCTCTAGACCAAATTTTGTACCTCTATCATATAATAAGTTAAATTCAGCATAGCGACTACGCTTAACTAATTGAATCTTTTTTTCCTCTTCATTCCATTCCTCATCCTTAAGTGCAATTAAAGTATTTTTGATAAACTGATGAAAATAAGTACCTACGCCTTGGACAAATTCAAAATCTTTTCCCCAATCGTCAGTTTGAAGGTAATCAAAAAATATTCCTCCAACACCTCTTGGTTCGTTTCTATGTTTAAGAAAAAAATAGTCATCACACCATTTTTTAAATTTAGGATAATATAATTTATCATATTTATTACACAAAACTTCTAAACCACGATGATATTTTTTCTCATCCTCAAATATTACACAAGGTGTAATATCCATGCCTCCACCAAACCATTCCTGAGTGGTTTTAATAAATCTTGTATTAAAATGCATAGAAGGAATTTTAGGTGAAACAGGATGTAATACAACACTGATGCCGGTTGCATTATAATTTGGATCTTCTTTAGCACCCGGAATAGCATCTCTCATATTTTCGTTAAATGTCCCAGAGACGGTAGAAATATTTACTCCACCTTTTTCAATAATATTACCCTTAATTTTACTCATTTTACCACCACCATCACCCTTGTGATCCCAGTTACTTATTTCAAATTGATTTTCATCAATGTTTTGAATAGTTTCAACTAAGTTATCTCGTAATTTTTCAAACCATTCTTTTGCAGTATTAAATTTGGGATCAGCAATCATAATTGCCAACCTTGAGTATGTTTTTTTATCAGATTTACAAAAACGTCTATGTGATCATCGTGATCATTCAAGCAAGGTATATAATGATAATTTTCTCCACCTGACTCCATAAAATATTCTTTATTTTCTTCTTCAAGTTCTTCAAGTGTTTCAAGACAATCACTACTGAAACCAGGAGATATTATATGTATATTTTTAATCCCTTGTTTTGGTAATTCTTTTAATGTTTCACTTGTATATGGCTTTAACCATTCCTCTCTTCCAAATCTACTTTGGAAAGTAGTCATTATCTCATCATCGGATAATCCCATATGTTCTTTAACAAGTCTTGTGGTTTTAAGACAAAAGCAATGATACGGATCGCCATTAGTCAAATACCGTTTTGGTATACCATGATAACTAAAAATAATTTTTTGTGGTTTTGAAGTTTTTTTCCAAAATGACTCTATTGAATTTGACAATGCTTCAATATAATTTTTTTCTTCAAAGTACTGATTGATAAAACGCATTTCAGGTATCCAACGCCATTTTTGCAATACATTTGTTACTTCATCAAATGTACTACCTGTTGTTGCAGCACAATATTGCGGATACATAGGTAGAACTAATAATCTTCTTACTTGTTTTTTTTGAAGTTTTAACAAAGCATCTGGAATAGATGGATTGCCATAGCGCATCCCAACTTCAAAAACTATATTTTCATTTTTCGAAGAAAAAGATGATTGGATTTTATTTAGTTGTCTGTTTGCGATATCTAAAAGTGGAGAACCCTTATCAGTCCAAATTTGTTTGTATGCTTCTGCTGACTTTGATGGTCTTATTTGTAAAATTACTAGCTTCAATATAATTTGCCATAAGATTTTAGGTAATTCGATTACTCTAGGATCTGATAAAAATTGATTAAGATAAACTTTTAGTTCTTTTTTATTTGGAGCATCTGGAGTGCCTAGGTTGGTAATTAAAACACCAATTTTTTCTTTACTACCGTGCTCATAATTTTTTTCACCTATATATTTAACCATATCTATTAGCTAAATTCTTTTCTGATATTTTCTATAAATAAATGAACATTTTTTTCTGGAGTATTTTTGTTAATTCCATGTCCAAGGCCACAAATCCAACCATTAAGATTTTCAATTGATTTCATTTTTTCAATAAAATCTTTTAAATCATTAAGAAATGTATCTGATTCACTCAACATTAATTGTTCATTGAAATTTCCCTGAATAAATCCATGTTTTTGATTTTCAAACATAGATATTAGATCTATCGTGTGATCATAGCCAAAACCAGCAAAGGGAAAACTGATGATAGAATTTAGATCTGTTAAACTTTTACCTCTTGAATAAAAGCCAACTTTATTTGGAAAAGAAATTGCAATCTCTTCCAAAAATTTGGAATAAATTTCATGAAAATTTATTTTATCTAAATCATACAAGGAACTATCAAAAATCATGACAAGTTCAACACCTGCATCTAATTGTAATTGAATATTTTTCTTCAGAAGGGGTAAGAGAATTTTTGAAATAAATTCTAAATTCATTTTAGTGTCGATTAAATCAGAGTTATTATTTCCAAATGCATATTTTGATAATGTCCAAGGTCCGCCAACAAATCCAATTAAACTTTTATTATTTGGCAATTTCTCTTTTGTTATTTTTATAGCTTCAAATTGAAATTGCATATGCTCAATGCCGCGATCAATATTACTATAATCATTAATGTTTTCTGAATTTATATAAGAATTAAATTTAGGTCCTGGGTCAAACTTTAATTCTAAACCAAGTCCTTCTAAGATGAATAAAATATCACTGAATAAAATTGCAATATCGTAATCAAACTCTTGTATTGGACCAAAAGCAACTTCTGCGGCTAGATCCGGAGTTTTACATAGTTCTTCAAAAGTATATTTTTCTTTGAGCTTGCGATAATGCGAATGGTACCTTCCAGCCTGTCTCATAAACCAAATGGGTGGTGTTTTTTGAATATTTCTTTTGAGAGCATTTTCGAATAAAATATTTGTCATTTTTAAGCTTTTAGTAATTTTTTCTTCCAACTATCATAAGATAGCTCAACAAAAAGATTTTTATCATTACCTAATATTTTACTAATCTCATTGTATGTATTTCCTGGGCCACAAAAATGATATTTTTCTATAATTTTAGGATATTTATCAATACTCGCCTTAAAAGCTGAACTGCTCATCCAATAAAAGTACTTTTTCTTTTCTATATCTATTTCAAAATCAATAGACTCCAACTGATACGTTTCAATTTTATTTTTTATCGAACTTTCAGGAGATTGAGAATGAGTTAACTTAACCCAAGAATTATTTGTAAGTGAATTAATATCTTTATCAAAATCCTCACCCAAACCATCTGAAGTTCCATTCACCCAAATACCTCTTTCAGATAAATTTTTCCATGTTCTTAGACCACTGGTCCAAATAATATTATTTGATTGGATTTTTGACTTATCTGGGATTGAGCTAATTCGTGAAACATAAATGCATTTATTTTGTAAATTATTTATATCATCGACATTTTCATTTAATTGTTTTCTGGAAAAAATTTTATAATTTTTTAAATTTTCAGGATAAATTTCATCAGTTGTATTACTAGAAAAACTTATATCTTTTGAATCAATAAAATCCCAGCTCTCAAAATGATTGCCATTTTCATCTTCACCCCTTTTAGATACAACTAATCCTAATTTATGTGAGATATAAGATACTCCTATTTTTTGGTGACATCCTCCTCCATAATTTTTTAAAATATTTCTTTCTTGAATAACATTTGAATAATCTTTGGAATAATTAATATCATTTAAAATTTTGTTAAGTTTATTATCTTTAATTCTTGTTTCAATCGCTAGAGCTCCTTGTCCAGGAGAACAAGGGTTTATAGACAATGGTAAAACAGACCATAGACATTCATTAATATATTTTTTTAGAGTTATTTTTAATTCATTAAATTCAGAATAATTATTTAAAAGTAATCTATCAATTGCTGCCTTAGCAACAATAAAACCATCACTATTAGGATCTTCCAAAAATTTTTTAAATCTTGTGGGTATGTTACCTCTTATATTTTCAAAGCAAACTTCATCAAACTTTTGTGGAAGATAATTTTCAATAAAATTTTCTAAATTATATTGTCTTCGAGGTGATGAGCAAAGAATAGTAATTTTCTTACTATCTAATGTTATGTTTTTTTTTAAGAATAATATATCTCGTTTATCAGCACGTTTTAATGTAGCAACAATTTTAGTTTTCTCACCAACTTCAATTGGAAGATCCTTCCAAGAATGGACAATTAAATCACATTTATTATTTATTAATTCATCTCTTAAATCATTAGTAAAAACACCTTCTGTTGGCATTTCAGAAAGAGGTGTTTTTAGATCTTTATCTCCTGAAGTACTTCTTGTTAAAAATTCTATTTCTACAAAAGGATATTTTGATTGCAAATAATCAGAAAATTCACGTGCTTGAATTATTGCCAAGTCACTTTTTCTAGATAAAATTCTTATTTTCATTACTTATATTTCTATAAATAACACTATATTGTAAAATTGGTAATGGTTGAATTTAAAGGTACAAGATCTTCGTGGGGCTTGGTTGCAAAACTTTTTCATTGGTCATTGGCACTTCTTCTTTTTTGGCAAGTTGCAACAGGGATTAGCCTCCATAATATGGAATTTTCTCCACTTAAAATGGGTATTATTATTACTCATAAATTTTTTGGCACCTTAGTCTTTAGTTTAGTTGTGCTTAGATTAATATGGAAATACATATTTAATACTCATCCTAAATATGAAAATATTCCTTTATTTCATAAATTGGTTTCAAATTTAGTCCATTTTGTACTTTATGGTTTAGTTATTCTTATTCCTATTCAAGGTACCTTTATGACATGGCTTGGAGGAGAAGATGTTCATCTCTTGGGATTAATTAAAATACCACCTTTAATCGAAGAGAATTTTTTTTTATACCCTCAAGCTTTAGCTATACACTACTACTCAGCAATTATGTTAACAGCTCTTTTTTCACTTCATATAACAGCGGCGTTGTATCATCGATTTATAATTAAAGATAAATATGGTGTCTGGAGGAGAATGTCTTTTAGTAGAAATAAGGTGTGACAATTCATTCAATTAAACACTTACAATTAAAGATTGGGTAAGATATCTAACATTTATGCAATACAAAAATTTCTTTAAATCTGAATTAAAAAATTTAAAAGATCAGGGTCTTTATAGGGACTTTAGAAACATAGACAGACCTATAAAAAGTTTTCCAAATGCAGATGAAAGTTTCAAAAATAAAGAAAGAGAAGTAGAGGTTTGGTGTTCTAATGACTATCTGAACATGAGTCAGCACCCAGAAGTCGTAAATGAAATTGTAAAAACACTACTTGAATATGGATCTGGCTCAGGTGGAACAAGAAATATTTCTGGTACATCAACCTATCATACTAAACTTGAAAAAAAACTGGCAAATGTTCATAATAAAGAGGCGGCATTAGTTTTTGCTTCTGCTTATACAGCAAACCAATCTACTTTATGGACTTTAGGAAAAAAAATTAAAGATATTGAAATATTTTCTGATGAATTAAATCACGCATCTTTAATACAAGGTATTAAGAATAGTGGAGCTAAGTGTCATATATTTAAACACAATGATATTGATCATTTAGAACAGTTACTAAAAGAGTCAAATGTAGATAACCCTAAGTTAATCGTTTTTGAAAGTTTATACTCTATGGAAGGTATAAGATCACCTGTAGTTAAAATTGTAGAGTTAGCAAAAAAATATAACTGTATGACATATTTGGATGAAGTTCATTCAGTTGGACTTTACGGTGAAGAAGGTAAAGGTATTGCAGTAGAAATGGGAGTTGAAGATAAAATAGATATTATTAATGGAACTTTAGCAAAAGCATATGGTCAAATGGGGGGTTATATTGCAGCTAGTTCAGAAATAATTGATTACATTAGAAGTTTTGCTCCAGGTTTTATTTTTACAACTTCAATCTGCCCGTCAATTGCTGCAGGAGCAGCTAAAGCAATAGATATTGTTTCTCTGGCAGAACAACTAAGAATAAGAATAAAAGAAAATGCAGCTTTAATAAGAGAAAATTTAGATTCCTTAGCAATCCCTTATTTGGATACAAATTCTCATATCGTAGCAGTATTAATTAATGATCCTTTTTTATGCAAAAAAGTGTCTAAAGATTTAATTGATGATCATGGAATTTATGCACAACCAATTTTTTACCCGACTGTACCAAAAGGTTTAGAGAGACTAAGAATAACTGTTACCCCAAAACATAGAAAAGAGCATATTGAAAAAATGATTAAGGCTCTTGATACAGTTTGGTCTAAAAATAATTTACCAAGAAAAAATATTAATAAAGTTACAGCAAATATTTAAGTTTTAATATTGATATCAATCTGCCTAGCAGCAAAACCATAATAAACTACAGCTAACGTTATTATGAAACCTCCAATTATTACAGTTGTACTTGGTACTTCATTGATCCCAAAAATAGGAAGCCAAACCCACAGAACTCCTCCAACAACTTCCATTAACGATAAAAGTGCTAGCTCAGCTGAGGGTAAATATTTTGCTCCAAGACTGTAAAGTATTAAGCCGGCTGCAACAATTATTCCATGAAGTATACTTAAATAATTATTTATTTCAGGCATTAAAATAAAAGGTTCAAAAGAAAATCCTAAGATAAAGAATGCAAATATTGCACAAAATATTCCCGCTAAAACAACTGTTGTAAATTTTGGTGTTTCAGGTTTCCATCTTATTGTTACAGTATACAAAGCAAAACCAGTTGCAGAAATAAATCCTATTATTGCTCCTAAAGCAGTTCCTGAAATACTGTCATTAATAATCATCACACAAACACCTATAAATGCTACAACCATTGCAATTAATGTTGATCTTTTTAGTATTTCGCCAAGAACAAAATAACCAACAATTGCCGCAATAAAAGGCATGGCTGCTAACATAAATAATGTTACGGCAGCCGTAGTCATAGTAATAGAAAAAATAAATCCTGTAAAAGCTGTTGCTAGAAATAAACCTCCAAGTATTGATGATATTCCTATTCTGAGAAAATTTTTATAAAAAGCAAATCCTTCCCGTAAAAATAAATATATAAGAAGTATAATTGAAATAGTTAAACCTCTATAAAATAAATATTGAAAAACATATTGATGGCCATCTACCATATATCTAACAGTCAACGCACCAAAACTCCAAAAAATTCCAGCAAGAAAAACTACACTAAAGGCATACAGATAAGAATTTTGACTCATTGTTTAAAGGTCAAATCATTAAATCTGATAAATGTAAATTAATATTTTAGTTATTTATTTGAATACCAGTTTCTTTACTTCCTGAGATCTTAAAATTAACTTTATTATCATCATTTTTTTGGATTTCAGATACGTATGACATTTTGCAACTGGCAATAAAAAGAAATAAAATAATTATTGGCAACTGCCTATAGAACCAAGAGCACATTTTTTACCATCTATCCATATAGCATTTGACAAATTTGCTTCATCAAATATTGCACCTGAAATATTAGCACCAAGTAGATTTGCCTCATATAGATTTGCACCTTTAAAAGTCGCTCCAAAGAGATTAGATCCCTCAAAGTTTACTTTTGCAAGGTTAGCATTATCAAAGTTAGCATTATTACAATTAGCTCCCTGTAAATTTGAAGCATATAAATTTGAATTACTGAAATTTGAGAAGATAAAATTACCGATAGATAAATTTGAGTTATTAAGTTGAGATTTTTCAAAATTAGATAAAGATAAATTAACTCCTGACATTTGAGAATTTGCCAAACCAGTACCAGAAAGATCGAGATTTTCTACAAAATTACAATTAGTCCAATCCACCTCATTTGCTGGTTGATCACTGCATGCAGCAAATACAGAATATGAGCTAAAGAAACTTAAGACAAATAAAATTAAAAATCTCATATTTAATTTTTATGATCAGTTTATGTTAAATTTAAGGCAAATTAGCGTGAAGTGAGTTTTAATTCAATCCTTCTATTCTGTTGTAAATCACTCTCAGTTTCTCCATTACTAATAGGATAAAACTCTCCATATCCTGCAGATGCTAATCTATTTGGTGGAAAACCAAGATCAAGAAGAAGTTTTAAAACTGTATTAGCTCTAGCTGAAGATAATTCCCAGTTAGAAGGATATCTAATTGTTTGTATGGGTTTTTTGTCAGTGTGTCCTTCTACCATGATAATCCAGTCAATATCTGAAGGAATATCATTAGTAGTCTCTTTTAAAGTAAGTCCAATTTCACTTAACTTTTCTTTGCCAGATAGTTGTAAATCTGCTGAAGCAGAATCAAATAATAGCTCTGATTCAAAAATAAATCTATCTCCTACAATTTTAATGTCTTTTCTATCACCTAAAATAGATTGTAATTTTCCGAAAAAC
The DNA here is from genome assembly GCA_902602885.1 of uncultured Alphaproteobacteria bacterium. Classification (GTDB taxonomy): domain Bacteria; phylum Pseudomonadota; class Alphaproteobacteria; order HIMB59; genus CACPNW01. Next base: position 14,011 of record CACKSM010000011.1, on the reverse strand, counting down.
TCAGATCTATATTTTTGGAGCTCAAATACTTTCGATGTTAGGGCTTTGTTTAACTTTTCACCTAGCACCTCTATTTCTAAATCTTTAATCAAAGCTTGGCTTTCACTAGCTTCTAAAGCATCATTAAGTAAAGCTATTTCTTTTTGCAAGGTATCAATTTGATTAGAAAGAATTTCTACCTGTTCTAATGTTTTTGAAGCTTGTATTTCCATATTTTTAATTTCTTCAAGTGATGTTTCTTTTTGTGTTTGATTTTCTTGTTCTAATGAAACAATTTGACTTTGAAGTAACTCAAGTTTTTCTAGTTGTTGTTTTTGTTTATCTTCTGATAAAGAAAGAACATTATTTAGTTCAGATATTTTTCCTCGTAAATTAAAAATTGTGCTATCTTTCTGAATTAAATCTTTATTTAATCTTGCTAATTCTTCATTTTTAAACCTAATTGCATCAAGTTGTTCATTAAGTGAGGCATCTTTTAAACCTAGACTATCATTAATCTCTAAAAGATCATTCATAAGTTCTTGATATTGAGATATTTGACTTTGTAGTTCTTCATCTCTCAATGATAGTTCAATGTTAGTCTTTTCTAATTCATCATTTAAGCTTAGAAGCTTTTCATTTTTATTTTTAATAGCAAGTAACTGCTCTTCAATTCCTCCTTCCTCTAAACCCAGACTTTCGTTAATGGCCATTAAATTTTCATTCTTCTCATTTAATTCTGCTATTGTAGATTTGAGAGATTTTTCACTTTCAAGCAGTTTAAAATTAGCATTATCTAATTCTTGATTAAGTATTTTTAGTTGATCAATTCTTGTTGCAAGTGCTTTATTAATTCGTTCTCCGAGCCCCTCGGTTTCAAGTAAAGTAATTTCTTGTCCTTCATAAGTTTCTAATGCATTTGCAACTATTCTCAGTTCTTTTAAAAGACTACTAATTTGCTCGGATAAAGCTATTATATTTTGTTCCTGAACAAATATTTCTGATCGTTTTTTTGCAACATCAGTTTGTAATTGCTCACTTAATAATTGCTCACTTTGTAAATTTAATTCTGTATCTTCAAGTTTTTTCTCAGTTTCAGAAAGAGTTGAAAGAGCTTCTTCTTTATCTTTAGTTTCAATAACAAGTATTTTAGATAATTCATTTATTTGTGTTCTTAAATCTTGAAGCGCCTTATCTCGACCAGATATAGCATCACTCAGATATATTTGCGAAACAGTAAAAACCATTAGCACAAATATGATTACTATTAAAAGAGTAGCTAGAACATCGACAAAACCGGGCCAAATATTTGTTGTATCAGCAAGTCTATTTCTTAAAGACCTAGTAGACATTATTATTTTTTAATTTTCTTTAGTTCTTTTTCAATTTTCTGAAAATATTCTTTAACTTTTTTTGCTTCTAATATTCCATTTTTGCTTAAAGCTTCTGTAAGGTTCATTAGTGTAGATTGTGTGTTTAATTGTGAAGATAAGAAATTTGATAATTGTTTATCAAGATTTGAAGAGTTGGAATTGATTTTGTTAAGTATTTCATTAAACTTCTCTAAATTGTTTGAAATTTTAGTTTGAATGTCAGATGATTTTTTAAAAGCATTTAGGAGGTTTTCTAAGTTATCATAGATTTTTTGAATTGCTTCACCTGTAGGCTTATCTTCAACTTTAGAAAAATCTGGAGAAGAATTGCCATTAAGGATTTTTTCAAAGTATTGACTAAATTTATTTTGAGCTTGCCCAAGATTTAAATCAAGTAATCCTAATATTAAAGAGCCAGCTAAACCTAATAAAGAACTGCTAAATGCAATACTCATTCCTTCTAGTGGAGCATTTAATCCATCTTTAAGAGAATTAAAAAAACCTGCAACATTTGTATCATCTATACCTAAGCCACTGATAACATTGCCAACAGATCCAATGGTTTTTAGAAGTCCCCAGAAAGTTCCTAAGAGTCCTAAAAAGACTAGCAAGCCTACCAGGTAACGAGAAGTTTCTCTTATGCTTATTAAAGTCATATCAGAATTCTCTATCAATCTATTTATTGATGAACTTTTAAAAACAAATTTTCCGTCAAGATTTTTTAATTCAAGAGAAATATTTTTGTCTTGCCCCCTTAAATTAGAGAATGCTTCTATAGAATTTGTAATATTAAAGTTCGAGAAAGATATATATTTATAATTCAAGTTAATGAGATGAAAAAAATTAAATATAATACCAATTACTAAAGCCAAAAATATTATAATGTTAATGAAGATATTTGATAAAAAAGCATTTTGTAAAACTGGGTATAATAAAACAACAATAACAAAGATAACAACCAAGAATATTGATGCTCTAATTATGTAATTATTTAAGGATAGTGCCATAAATAAAAGATTATATTACCTATCTTGGAAATTCAATAAATATTGACTGTTTAGTTGTATATATAATTTCTTGTGAGAGGCAGATTGTTAATATTCTTTGCTATTTGTATTTGAAAAACAACATTACCCATATTTACAAAGGAATACTTACTTGCCAATAGATAAAACTCCCACATTCTAAAGAAACGTTGATCAAACATCTTTATAATTTTATCTTTATTTTCGATAACATTTTGATACCACTTTGAAAGAGTGTGAGCGTAATGTAGTCTTAAAACCTCAACATCTGTTACATTTATATTAAGTTTTTGTGTTTCATTCATTACTTCAGATAATGATGGAATATAACCACCAGGGAAAATATATTTTCTTATCCAAGGACTCGTAGCTGTTGGCTTACCCCTTTGGCCAATAGTATGCAAAAGAAAAACACCATTTTCTTTCAGAATATCATTAGCTTTACTTAAATAAGTTTTGAAGTATTTAACACCAACATGCTCAAACATTCCAACTGATACTATACGATCATATTTTTCAGTCTCATTTCTATAATCTTGTAGTGCAAATGAAACTTTATCACTTAAACCTTCTTTTTGTGCTCGTTCAGATGCAGTTTTAAATTGATTTTCTGAAAGTGTAATTCCTTTAACTTTGGCGCCAGTAGATTTAGCTATTTCAATTGCCATTCCTCCCCACCCACACCCAATATCAAGAACATCCATATTTTCTGTAATTTGAAGTTTTTTAATTATATGTTCTTTTTTATCTTTCTGTGCTTGATCTAAACTCATATTTGGATTGTGAAAATATGCACAAGAATATTGCATATCCTGATCAAGAAATAATTTATATAAATCTTCATTTATATCGTAGTGGTGCGCTACATTTTTTTTTGAATTTACAAGCTGATTAATCTGCTGAAATGGCATAAAAATAGAAGATAAATATTCATAAAATTTATAAAACTTGTTGTTAGAAATAAAGTCATCGTAACAATTAGTTATTAAATTAAGAAAGTCTTCTATAGTGCCTTTTTCAATAACTAACTCCTCATTCATATATGCTTCACCTATATGAAGATTAGGGTTTAAGAATAGTTTTCTTTCAATAGATTTGTTTTTTAATCTTATACAAACGTGTGGATTTGAATTTCCAAATTTATAAATCTTTTCATTAGAATCTATGATTTCTAATGTTCCATCAAAGTTAAGTTTTTTCAGTACACTGAATAACATGTTTTTTTATTTTAAGAAAAACATCACTTATGTCAATAACTCTAAATTATTAACATTTGATGAGAAAATAATTTGTAGAGATTGACTTAAGCAGCAATGCGACGATTTTTTTGAGCTTCTTTTTCTTTTTTAAGCTCTTTTTCGTCAATATACGCAACATCACAGTGACTCTGACAATAGGGCTTCCCGGCAACGGTATCAGCTTCACAAAAATGAAAATCTTTCTCTTGTGGATCTCCAATTGGCCATTGGCAACTTGAGAAACTGTGCATCACACTGTTTTGTTTAAAATAGTTTTTTAATATAGACATAATAATTTTTTTTAATTTCGAGGTAGTTTATATTTATGAAAAAACCAGTATTCAACATTAAATATAAAAAAGTTGTTAATTATCAATATGTTAGTATCTTAATCTTTTTAACCTACTATATGTTGATACATAATTTATAAGAAAAACGAATCGGTTTATCGAAAAAATAAAATTATAAACAATAGTGCCAAAAAAAACAGATAGGATTTGATTACAAAACTTTTAGTTAATCGAGATTTAGGAGGTTTTCTCAAATATATAAAGAAAACAATAGTACTCCAAAAAAATAAAAGTATTACCCAGCCTGTTAAAAATGCGTAATAAAAATCGACAGACATTAGTTCCCTAAAGAATTAATCTATATAGCGCAGTGTAAACCTGTTTTTTGGATATATTTTTGATGATATTCTTCAGCTTTATAGAATTCCTTAGCTTCTGATATTTCAGTAACAATATTTAATCCTGTACTTTTAGCATATTCATTTTTTGAATGAATAGATTTATTTTTTTGATCTTCGTTATAATAATATATCGCTGATCTATATTGTGTTCCAATATCGGGACCTTGTCTATTTAAAGTGGTAGGGTCATGACACTTCCAGAAAACCATCAAAAGATCTTCAAAAGATATTTTAGAATTATCAAATTCAACTAAAACAACCTCAGTATGATTTGTATTTCCTTGGCAAACACTTTCATAAGAAGGGTTAATAGTATCGCCTCCAGAATAACCGACTAAGGTATTTATTACCCCTGGAGTTTTACAAAATGTTTCTTCCACACCCCAGAAACAACCTGCGCCAAATAATGCTTTTTCCATATCTATAAATATATATGTAATATAAAATATATCAATTTTTATGAGCCCAAAATTTAAAATTTTAGATAAAAAGAATATTCACGATGGTTTCTTTAAAATGAATGAAGTTACTCTTAAATACAAAAAATATAATGGAGATTGGAGTAATGAAATAAAAAGGGAGATATTTGGTGGTGCACAAGTATCTGCAGTCTTACCATATGACCCTGTAAATAAAAAAATTGTTTTAATCCAACAGTTCAGACCAGGAACAATTTCTAAATATAATCAAAATTATCTAGATGAAATAGTTGCTGGAATAATTGACCCTGGTGAAACTCCAGAAGATACCGCAAAGAGAGAATGCTTGGAAGAAACTGGATGTGAAATAAGTAATCTTACATCTATACAAGGTTACTTTCCTGCCCCAGGATCATCCGAATCTTTTTATAATCTTTTTTTAGGCGAGGTAATTGCACCAGATAAAGAAATTATAAGAGGTCTAGATAATGAAAATGAAGATATATTAGTTAAAAGTTATAGTTTTGATGAGGTAAAAACAAAGATGAATAAAAAAGAAATTTTAAATGGGCTTACAATAATAGCATTACAATGGTTTTTTTTAAATATTGAACGAACCTAAGTCCCTATACCTCTTTCATAAGGTTGAACTAATTCTTTACATATTAAGTTCATATCTAAAGTCTCAACATTTTTATCTATAGTTTGATATTCCTGACACTCATATAATTCATTATTTTTTTGGAGAACTGTAACAAATAAGATTATTATTAAATCATTTCCAACCTCTATGTCACTTATAGCGTAGCTTTTAACTTCAAATCCTTCATTAATAAGATCTTTATAAGATTTCTCTGACTCTAGCCATTGATCTATATTTGGATTAGCTATTGAAAGGTTAGAAAAAAAAAGAAATACAGAAAATAAAAAAATAGTTAGTTTTCTTTTAGCCATTGTAGAACTTCATTTATATGTTTGTTAGGAGGAAAAATAGGGTAGAATACTTTTTTAACAATATTTTTTTCCACAATAAGAGTTGATCTTTTAAAATAAATTTTGTTTTCAATTTCAAAATGTGGCATTTTTAGTGAATTGAGCAAAATATTTTCTGAATCACTTAAAACATCATAAGGAATTACTAATCTATCTGTCATTTCCTTAATATAATCTATTGTTTGAGTTGATATTCCTATTGGCAGCGCATTTAGTTTGATTAATTCTTCATAATTATCTCTAAAACTACAGGTCTCCACAGTACAACCAATGGCCCCTGGAGTTTGATTCCAATTTTTAGGTAAACTTTCATTTGGATTACCAGTCATAGGATAAAAATATAAAATTAAACGAAAAGTGTCAGATCTTTTTATTTTTAATAGATTTCCCTGTTGATTTTTAAGAGAAATATCCGGCAAAAACTTATTTAAAAGATGATCAGCTTTTCCATCATTTTGCGGTTTAGGAAATTTGCTATAATCCATACTAATTTGTCTTGTATAATCTAACTCTATATACCATAAGATACTTTTATGACTCAAATTAAACCTCTATCTAGTATGGAAACTCCTCGCTTTGCTGATGTTGCTACTTTTTTTCGACTACCTATAGTTAAAGATTTACAAAAATTAGACTACTGTGTTGCAGGTGTGCCATGGGATGGAGGAACTACTAATAGACCTGGAGCTAGACATGGGCCAAGAGAAATTAGAAATGCATCGTCACTGGTAAGGCTTTATCACCCTGTTTCACTTAAGAGCCCTTATGATAAATTTAATATTGCAGATATTGGTGATTGTCCGGTAAATCCAGCAGACTTAAATGATAGTTTAGATAAAATAGAAAAATTTTACTCAAATATTTATAATTCCAAAACAATACCATTATCAATTGGAGGTGATCATTTAATTAGCCTACCAATTCTTAGAGGTATAGCTAAAGAAAAACCAGTAGGTTTATTTCAGTTTGATTCTCATTCTGATACTTGGGACACTTATTTTGGAGGATTTAAATATACTCATGGCACACCATTTAGACGAGCTATTGAAGAAAATCTAATAGATCCAAAAAAATATGTAATCCTGGGTCTTCGTGGAGCTTTATATGATCCTGAAGATTTGAGTTGGGCTAGAGAACAAGGTGTAACTATTATTACCATAGATGATTATTATGCAATGGGATTTAATAAATGTATTGAAAAAATTTATGAAGTTCTAGCTAATACAAATACTTATTTTACATTTGATATTGATGGAATAGACCCAACTTTTGCACCAGGTACTGGAACTCCAGAAGTTGGAGGCTTTAATGTAAGAGAGGCACAAACTATTATAAGAGCACTAAACAAAATCAATTTTGTAGGAGGTGATGTTGTAGAGGTATCACCACCATTTGATGTAAATAATATGACTTCATTAGTAGGAGCAACGATTGCCTTTGAAATGCTTTGTACTATGACAAAAGTAAATTAAAACTCTTCAAAATTTGAAGTTCCAACACATAAAACATTTTTTAAATCTAGATATTTATTAATATTATCTTTATTGACCCCGCCTGTTGGGATAAATTTTATATCCTTTAGAATGTTTTCAATTGATTGTAATTTTTTTTGTTCTCCATTTAAATTTGCTGGAAAAAATTTAATTATTTTATAACCTTTTTTATTAAGATGTATAAACTCACTAACTGTTTCAGCCCCAGGAATATATGATAAATTATTAATTTCTAAAATCTCATCAACAATTCCAGGAGAAATAAAAAAGTGAAAATTATGATCTTGACCCTTAATAAAATCTTCTTTTGTTAAAACTGAGCCCAACCCAAATTTATGTTTGGTAAAATGTTTTTTCAATTCTAGCGCTATATCAAAAGATTGATTTTCTCTCAGTGTTATTTCAATATATCGAATAGCTCTGTTCTTCTCTAAATATTTGCTTAAGCGATAAATATCATTGCTTAAAGTTGTAGTATTAAGAATTGGTAAAATTTTTTGTTCATTTAGATTTAATTGTAATTCGCTATTTAACATCAACTATTGCTCCTTTTTGCATGATTATCTTCGAGCCCAGAAGACTGGCTTCTTTTAGAGCTAAAGTTGGATCATTATGAATAATAAAATTTGATACATAGGCAGCATTAAATCCATCTCCAGCTCCTGAAGTATCAACTACTTTTCTAATAAATTTATTTCTTATTGTATATTTGTTTTTATTTTGAATTACGTAAGTTAATTTAGCATTTTTTCTAAATATACCATGATCTATTTTGTATTTATTTATTAATTTTTCAAAATTTTTAAAACTATTATCATTTTTCCAAAATTTTAGATCTTCGCCTGATACAAAACAAATATCAACAAAGTTTAAAATAGAATGCAAAAAATTGTTTAAATTTTTTTTAGTCCATCGATTAATTCTAATATTAAAATCGAATATAATTTTTACTTTTTTATTCTTTAATAATTTTAACAAATCAACAAAATTGCTTATTTTTGATGGATCAATAATCGAAAGTGTAATTCCAGAAAAATATATATAATCAAAATTCTTTAAATTTTTAAATAATGAAACAAGATCTATCTTATTAAAATAATTTTTTGCTGCACTATTATCTCTCCAATAAAAAAATTTTTTTTCTCCATTATTTTTGTTTTTAATTAAATATAAACCAATTTCATGACTATTAATTTGCTTGATTAATTTTGTTGAAATTTTTTTAGAATTTATAAATTCCAAAACTGATCTGTTTAAACTAGTTTTACCAATAGCTGTAAGAAAAGAGACATCAAAAAAATTTTTGTCAATATAGTTACAAAAATTTAGCGTATCACCTGCAAATGATTGCTGGAAAATATTATTCTTAGTATTGGCAATTTCAATCATACATTCACCAACTGAGCAAATTTTTGTTTTCATAATTAACTTTAGTCGTGATGAAAAACTTCTTCCATACTAGACCGCCATTCTCCTTTTTTTCTATTTGGGTCTGAAATTTGAAATGGCCCACAAACACTCCACCACTCTTGAACTTTAGTGTTTGAAGCCATTAGCTTGTTATCTCTATAATTCTAAGAGTCATACCTAGTTTTATCATTTATAAAAATTCCTTTCTTGTTATTTTAAAACTGTATGCATGCTCACATGGTTTATTATCTGGTCTCGTTATATGAAGTCCATCTCTGGTATGTTTCCATTCTACTTTATCGGTACTTCCTACTAATTCTACCCTTTCAATTTCATTATCAAAAAGTTTATACATACTTTCTATCGTAAAATCTTTGTTAGGCCATCCTAATGCAGTTGCATACAAAAAATTATCTTTTGTAGTGAACCGAAAATCTTTTGCAGTATAAATTAGTTTTGCTCGATTATCTGAAAAAGGTCCTGCTTCATTCATTTTGGTTGGGCCTTCTCCATATTGATCCCATGTTTCTGTTTCAAATATTACTTCTCCATTTACATCAAGCCAATTTCCAATACCTTCTAAAAGATTTTTATCTTCTTCTGGAATTGTTCCATCAGGCTTTGGCCCAATATTTAGAAGCATGTATCCGTTTTTACTAACATTATCTATTAAGTAGTGAACTAAATCCGTAGTAGTTTTATATTTTGAATTCTTCATATAAGCCCAAGCACTTCCATCGTGGACTGTGGTATCAGTAATCCAGTCATAGTGCGTTAATTCTGACTCTCTTCCTAGTTCAAGATCTAATAATCCAGAACCGGGGGGAAGATCATGCCATTTATAAGATACGACTACTTCATTACCCCATTCAGTTTCTTTGTTATAATAATATGAAAGAAAATTTTTTTTATACTTTTCATGAATAAATCTAATTCCAAAATCGAACCATACATAGTCTGGTTTATAATTATCTACTACTTCTTTTAATCTATTTAACCATCTGTCATGAAAAGCTTTACTGGGCTTGTCTTGATGTTCATTTTTTCTACCCCAATGATCCGGATATATAGCCTGATTTCCTATTAAATCTAAATTGTGAAGTTCACCATATAAACTTTCATATTCCTTTTTAGATGTGTCAAAATCACTATTCCAATGTGGGAAAAAAAACCAGTTTTCAGCATGATGCATTGCTACCATATATTTCATCCCTTTATTTCTAATTGCTTTTTCAAGTTCTCCAACAATATCTCTTTTTGGCCCCATCTTGGATGCACACCATTCGGTATCAGAACAATTCCACATTGGAAAACCATCATGATGCTCTGCTACTGGTCCAGCAAATTTTGCTCCAGAACGATAATACAAATCTGCCCACTCTTCTGCATTAAATTTTTCAGCAGTAAACATTGGTATAAAATCTTTGTATCCAAATTTAGATGGATGACCGTAATATTTACAATGATAATCAAACTGAGGACTAGGGGGTCTATACATCCAATAGGGATACCAGGTTACATTGGGTCCAGCAGCTGGAACAGAATAGATTCCCCAATGAGCATAAACTCCAAACTTTGCTTTTTTAAACCAATTTGGTGTTTGATGTTTTTTTATTGATGACCAAGTTGGTTCAAAAAAGTTTTTTTTCATATATTTTCATATTGGACATCTTTCATCAATTAGTTTTTCATTAAGTAAATCTATCCACAAATCTTCTGGGATAGGAAAATTTAAAAAACCTAAGTTTTGCTGGACTTGTTCAAGTCTATCCATGCCTAATATCATGGAGGTGACAAGTTTGTTTGTATAGCAAAATTGTATTGCTGCTGCCGGAACAGGCACATCATATTTTTTACAAATATTTGCGATTTTTAAGTATCGTTGTTTGACTTCTTCTGGAATTTTATCATAAAAATAAGTGATATTTTCACCTACACCTTTAGCTAAAATTCCTGAATTAAAAATTCCTGCAAGAATAATTCCTATATTATTTTTTTCAGCAATTGGGAAAAAATCATTGAGAGCATTTTGATCCAATAATGAATATCTGCCAGCTAGAACCATACAATCAAAATCGCCTGCATTTGCAAATCTTGCACATATATCAGAGTCATTTACTCCTACTCCAATAGCTTTAATTACTTTTTCTTCTTTTAGTTTTTGAACAGCTTTATAAGCACCATCCATTGCTAATTTAAAATAATGATCAACCTCGTCACCAAAATTAAACCGATCTACATCATGGATTAAGCAAATATCTACTTTTGAAACAGCTAATCTTAGTAATGATTGCTCAAATGCTCTCATAACCCCATCATAAGAATAATCGAGATTGGGAGAAAAATTTAAACTTCCTTCAAATCTCCCTCTATCTATACTATCTTTTTTTGCTGGGGTAAGATATCTACCTACTTTGGTTGATAAAAAATAACTATCTTCATCAACAGTTTTTAAAAAATTTCCTAATCTATGTTCACTTAATCCATAACCATACAAAGGTGATGTATCATAAATATTAATTCCTTTTTCATAGCTTTTTTCAAGTATGTCATAGCAATTTCGTTCATCAAGATTTTCAAATAAGTTACCTAAGGGCGCTCCACCAAAACCTATAGCTGTTAAGTTTATATCAGTTTTACCAAGCTGTCTTTTATTCATGAATATTTCCCATAATGGATAAAATCATTTCTTCATAGTTATGATTATTGATAGTTTCACCAACTACCTTAAACTCTTTCATTGTTATAATTTTATCTGTTAAGCTAAAAATTTTATTAATGTATTTAGATTTAGAACTTAAATCAACAAAAATAAAATAAAGTATTTATTTATAATTATATTGATTATACTATTGTCTTATGCTGTATTCATTTAGATGGTTTGGTCATGATGATCCTTCAAAATTAGATCAAATTCGACAGATAGGTGTTGAAGGAATCGTATCATCACTAGCACAAATAAAATATGGTGAAAAATGGTCTGAATTCGAAATCAAGAAAAGAAAAAAATTTATTGAAAGTTTCAAAATTAATAACAATAAAAATTTTACTTGGAGTGTTGTTGAAAGCCTTCCTGTTCATAATGATATAAAAAAAAGATCTGGGAAATATAGATATTACATAGATCAATACAAAGAGTCATTGGTAAATTTAGGAAAGAATAAGATAAAAAATATTTGTTACAATTTTATGCCATTAATTGATTGGGTGAGAACAGATTTAAATCATCAACTACCAAATGGAGCATTTGCTCTAAAATATAATCATCTTCATGTCTGTGCATTTGAAAATTTTATTTTGAAATCTAAAACAGCAAAAAAAAGGTATTCATCTAAAGAAATCCATACTTCAAAAAAAATATTACAAAAAATGAATTCTAGTGATTTAAAAAAACTTAAGATGTCTTTACTTGGAGGGTTAGCTGCAAACGATAGAAAGTATACAATTAAAGATTTAAATTATGAGATTGATCAATTTGCAGAATTAAATCATAGTGATTTACAAAATAATTTAAAAGATTTTATAGAAGAAATTTATCCAATCATAAAAAAATATAATATTCATTACAATATTCATCCAGATGATCCTCCATATAATGTTTATGGATTACCAAGAATTGTTTCTAATGAGAAAGATATTAATTTTATTGTGAATATAAAAAAAGATACAAATGTAGGTTTAACTTTTTGTACAGGATCCCTTGGTGTTAATAAAAAAAATAACTTAATTAATATAATTAAAAAATATGGTTCTTATATAAATTTTATTCATTTAAGAAATATAAGACACATTCCAAAATCTCTCGATTTTTATGAAGATGACCACCTTAATGGAAGCTTGGACATGGTGTCTATTGTCAAAGCAATATTAAAAGAAGAAAATAAAAGGAAAAAAAGTAATCATCCTATTAAACAAATTCCTATGAGGCCTGATCATGGGCATACAATACTTCATGACCAATTTAATTCAGTAATACCTGGATATTCATTATTAGGCAGAATGAAAGGGCTAGATCAGCTTAAAGGTGTAATAAAAGCTATAAATTAATTTTTACCTTATATTTATTTGCTAAAAACAAAAAATCAGTTTTTAATTCCTTATCTATTGGAATACCTGTTTTTAATCTTTTTTTAGAAGTAATTTTTTCTTTTTCGCCTGGATATAAAATTAGATTATTATTTTTTTTTGATTTTTGTTTTTTTAGATCACTCATATAGTTTTTCATACCTTTAAAATATTGGTTTTTTGTTGTGAAAGCATTTAATGAAATAGCGATTAAGAAATGTCCTAACTTTCTTGGTGTAGTAAAATCTGGTCCAATCATTGATAGTAAACGGTATCCATGAGCCATACCAATAAGAGGTCCGCACATTATTTCTACTGAAGAAGATAATCCAAAACCTTTATATCCATATTCTTTACCTCCAAGTGGAGCCAAAGAAACAGCGTTATAAGGGTTAGTTGTGTAGTTACCGGATTTATCAAGTGCAATCTCAGAATTTAATTTAGTAGAATTTGCTCTGGCTCTCATTACTTTATTCCATGCTATCGAAGTTGAAGAGAAATCTGCATGTAAAAAGTCTTTTTTCCCTATTGGTGCTGTAAAAGAATAAGGATTAGTCCCGTGAAAAGGTTGCTTACCATTATACGGTATGGCAAAAGCATCTGAGTGTGTAAATGAAAAACCAACACAGTCGTTTTGTGCAATATCCATAGAATATACACCTGCAGCACCATAGTGTGAGGAGTTTATTATCCCAATTGAAGCAATGCCATTCTTCTTTGCCATAGATGATACTATTGCTGATGCCTTTAAAGCTGCTACATGCCCCAAGCCATCATCAGCATCATAGACAGCTACACCTCTATTTTTTTTTATAAGCTTCATTTTAGGTTTTGCTTTTATTCTTCCGTTTTCAATACATTTTGCATAATGAGAAAATAATCTAATACCATGACTGTCCACGCCTCTAAGAGAAGAATCTAAAAGTGATTTAATAAGTAAATTTCTATCTCTTTTTGGAACAGATAGTTTTGACAAAATGCTATCAAAAAATTTATTTATTTTATTAGGTAAAATTTTCATCTTATGAAATTATTTCTTTTAATAATGATTTTAAAGGATTTTCTTTGATTAAATTTAGATTTTTTTTGACTGCTTTTAACATTTCTTCTTTTTTACTTTCCGAAAGATTAAAAATATTTTTATTATTAATTATTTCTTCAAAAAAATTATCCTTATTATTTTTGTAAACACTGTAAAAGTATTCTTTATTTGCATCATCTAGTCTATTTTGATCTTCTTCAATAATTTTAAATAAGAAAAATAACCAAGAGGTTATGATAAATTGAATATATTTAGCTGCTCCTTTATTATTATTGTAGGTATC
>CACKSM010000010.1 GCA_902602885.1 uncultured Alphaproteobacteria bacterium | reverse complement strand
TAGTTTATTAAAATATGTAAAAGATTTGGATAATTTTATAATTAAAAATCCAAAGTATAAATTTATACTAGCTAGCAAGAAGGCTATTGACTGGCAAAAATTTATAAAAAGTGATTATTTAGATTTAAGAAATTTTGAAGAATTTGATTTTACTTTATCTCAATCTCTTTACATAGCTCAAGAACTCTCATCTGTGACAATAAATTGGCCATCAACTTACTCTATATGGATAACAAATTGTAAAAATATTATTCATTTAACATGGGGAGGTTATAAAGATACAGCTCCTTGGACGAGAGACGACCAATATTATAAAAAAAATTATATGAATTTAATTAATACTCTTTGTGAAAAATAATTATAAATATACCTTAAAAGAAAATCCTGATGGTTCACTGCAGGTATTAGAAAATAATATTTTGAAAGAAACAATAATTCCAAAATATAACTTAGGATTATCAAAAAAATTGTTACATGAATTTAATAACACATTACACAATAACAAAAAAATTTATGAAAGATGGCAATATAAAAACTTTTATATTATTCCTGCAATACAAGAAATCTTATTTTGGGAGTATTTTGTTATTTTAATTAGATACGAAAAATTTTTTAAAAATTATGATCTTAATCAATTTAAAATTAATATTAATGACTTTAACACAGGTAATATAGGGTTTTATAAGTACTATAAGTTGGTTTACCATAATCATAGTTTGATAAAAAAAACTCTAAAATTCTTGTTAATCAATTTACGTTCTTTGTTTTCTTTTTATAAGACAATTTTAATTTATGATGATGGGTATGATGGCTTCAGATATAAAATTTTAAAAAATAATCTTCAAAAAATTGTTAAATATTCTCGTATAGATTTAGTAATAAATAAAAATATAATACGACAGTTATTAGATTTTAAATCTTTTTCATTTGGTTATATCAATATTTTTAGATTAAGAACAAAAACAATTGAAAATAAAAATTTCAATATTTTTTTAAAATATGATCCAAACGGTTTTTATAAATTTTTAGAGAGAGTTGATATTTTTTCTCAAGATGTCATTGACTCCACTAAAAAATTTGAAAATTTGTTTAAAAGAAAGCCGCCAAAAATTATTTTTTCCTATGATCAATATAACTTGATATTACCTATTTTGATTGCGTGTAAAATCAATAAAATCAAATTTATTGCTTATCAGCATGGTTTATTGACTCATTATCATTCTGGCTGGTTGGGATTTGGTATTCCTAAAAAATTTTGCAATCTTAAAGCTGATCAGTTGTTGGTTTGGGGTGAATTTTGGAAAAAGATTCTTGAAACACACTCCAATATTTATCATCACTCAGAATTAAAAGTTGCGACTCACTTAAATAAGGATATGGATGTTGAAGATAAAAATTTTAAAAAAGAGTGTCATTTCAATAAAAATGATAACTTCATATTGTATCCATATGAATTTATGCCCAACATAAATGAGGTAGAAGAATATTTAAAAATATTAATTAAAAATAATTTCAAAATTATAATTAAAACTAGAGTTAAATCAAAAAGTGATCCAGCCTCAAACTTTAATTTAAATGTTTTTTCAGATTATATAATTGATAATGTTACTTTTGTGGATGAATTAAGCCCTAAATTATTAAATTCAGTAAAAGTAGTTATATTTACTCAATCTACTTATGCGCTCGAAATGATGAAAGAGTATAAAAGCTTATGGTATTTAGATACAAGTTTTGAATTTTTAAAAGATATTGTTATTGATAGTTTAGCTCATAAAATTGACAAGGAAAATATAAATTCTGTGTTAAGTGGTAAAGATCATAATTATTATCAACCAAAATATAATTATGCTACTTATAAGTCATTATTCAATTTTAAATCTCAACAAAAAATTTTAAAAGAAATTATAAGTTAGTTATGTGTGGAATTTCTGGGATCATACCATTAAATAATCGTAAATCTCTAAATTTTATTAGTATATTGAAAGGAATTAATAAACGACTTGAATGTAGAGGTCCTGACTCTCAAAATATATGGAAAAATGATAGTAATGATATATGTTTAGGTCATACTAGGCTGTCAATCATTGACCCTGTTGAAAGATCTAATCAGCCGTTCATCTCTGAAGATAAAAATTTTGTCATCACTTATAATGGTGAGCTTTACAATTATTTAGATCAAAAAAAGGAACTAGAAAAAAAAGGTCACATATTTAAAACCAACTCAGACACAGAAGTAATTTTAAAGCTATACATTGAATATAATGAGAAATTTTTAGAATTCTTAGATGGCATGTTTGCTTTTTGTATCTATGACAAAAGAAATAATGAAACAATTATAGTAAGAGATAGATTTGGGATCAAACCATTATATTATACATTATTTAATGATATTTTTATTTTTTCCTCCTCTGTAAAAAGTATCTATGAAAACTTTGATTTTACAAATGACTTTTCTAAAGGAGCAGTGATAGGCTTTCTAGTTAATGGATCAATTCCTGAGCCATTAACTCTTAAGAAAAATATTCAATCAGTTCAGGCCGGGACAATTATTAAAATAAAAAATAATTCTGTAGTTAAAAAAAAATATTTCTCATTTGTAGAAATGATAAATAATGTTGAAAATTCTAAAAGAAATAATTTTACACAAGAAGATTTTGATTACAATTTTAAAAAAACAATTAAAAAACATTTAATATCAGATGTCAAGACGGCTTTATTTTTGTCATCAGGTATTGACTCAAATGCTATACTTTCAACAACAAAAAAATTAGGTCATAAAATTGATACGATATCATTAGGATTTGATGAGTATAAAAATTCAAAAAAAGATGAGCTACTAAAAATTAAATTAATTTTAAAAAATTATGACAGTCAAAATATAATTCAGTATGTTGATAAAGAAAAATTTTATAATTTAAAACAAGAAATATTATATAAAATGGATCAACCATCAATAGATGGAATAAATACTTTTCTAATTGCTAATTTAGCAAAAGAAAAAAAATATAAAGTAGCTTTATCCGGTTTAGGAGGGGATGAAATTTTTCAAGGTTATAAAACTTATGACCATATTTCAATTATGCAAAAAATAAATAAGCTCAATATTTTTTTAAAACCAAATTTATACAAGAGATTAACAAAATTCCCTTTTTCATTAATTGGTAAAGAAAAATATAGTTATGTTTTAAATTATTCTAATAATATAAGAGATTCTTATATCTTGCAAAGATGTGTTCATGTTCCTGAACAAATTTATGCTTTATTACCTCACAAATTTGTTTCCGAGGGAATTGATGAATTTAATTCTATTTATATTGATTCAAATGAATTAAATAATATCAATCAACAAAATTTTAAAATAACTTATTTAGAAATAAATAATTATTTAAAAAATCAACTTTTACGTGATTCTGATTGGGCTGGTATGGCAAACTCAGTAGAAATAAGAGTCCCATTTATAGATTATGATTTTATAGAATTTAGTCTTCGTTTTCTAAATTCAACTAACAATTTTAGTAAAGACTTGCTATTAAGTACTATTGATAGTGATTCTAGAAAATATTTTAATATTAATAAAAAACTTGGATTTGAAATTCCTATAAAAAGTTGGATTAATAGTTCAGATAATTATAAAGGCTGGTCAAAAGAAATACTAAAAGCAAATGGTTTTGAATTATAAGTTATTAATTATAAAATTAAATTTTAAATTAAAAAATTTTATTCTTAAAATTTTTGACATTATATTTTTTAGAAAATATTATAATCCAAAAACTATTGGAATATGGAGAATTGGTAATATTGGGGATATAGTTACTTCAATTAACGCTTTTTACTCAATTAAAAAAAAATTTCATAAATCAAAAATTGTATTAATTACTTCAAATGGCAAAGGAGTCGAATTTGCAAATATTATATTTGAAAATAAAATGTTTGATCATGTTATTAATTATAACATTAATTCTTTAAGTGATATTTTTAGTTTACGAAAAAAAATAAATGATCAAAAATTTGATTTAATCATTGAAATACCTGAGCAACTGAATTCACTTTCCAGAAAATTAAAATTAATTTTTTTTGTTAGATTAATGTGTAATATTAAGTCTATGATTTTTCACAATTTAGATTTTACTAAAATGTTTAAAAAAGAATTAAACCAAAGATTCAATTTTCCAAATGAAGAAACTAGAATAAAAAATTTTTTAGCAACTCTTGAGATACAGTATTTTACAACTCCTAAAAAATTTATGTATGATGAGTCTTATTCTTTTAATTCAATACCTTTTAAAAATTATATTGTGATAGCACCTGGTACAAAACGAAAATTTACGAATAGCTGGCCAATTGAATACTTTCAAGAGATTATAAATAATTTATCAGTAAATCATAATATTGTTATTCTTGCAGGTAATGATGATAAGGAAATAGTACATCAAATATTAAAAAATAATACTAAGAAAAATGTAATATCATTGATAAATAAGATTCCATTAATTAATATATTTGAATTTATTGCAAATGCTAAGTTATTTATTGGTTTAGACTCTGGGCTACAACATATTGCAGCTTTTGAAGGAACTCCTATGATAGTTCTTGTTCCTTCATGGAATTATTATGGAACATGGTTTCCTCAAACCACAGGAAAAAAAATTGTATTAAATAAAAAAGATTACGTAAACTGTGCACCATGTTTTAGTTTACATTGCAAAAATCAAATGAAATGTATGAATAGTATATTACCTAATGAAGTAATCCAACATGCTCAAAAATTATTAAATTCATGATATTTGCTTTCAATGCTTTTTTCTTTTTTTGTTTGATTCCATACATTAGTTTATTTGTATATCCATCAGATGTTCAACCAATATCTTTTATTATTGGTTTTCTAATTCTACTTTTCGTTTTTGATATTAAAAAATTTGATTTTTTAGATTTACTTTTTATTTTTTTTGGGATTTTATGCTTTAGCTATGTTGATCCGAACTGGAAATTAAATTTTTCTCAAGGATTGTCTAGCGCTGACTATTCTTACTCAAAAAGAATAGCAGGTTTTTTTGCTTTTATAATATTTTATTTAGTTAGATATTATCATTATTTGCTAAATCCAAAAGTTATAACATTTGCACTTTTTTTAAATTTATTTTTTGTATTTGTGAACATATTTACACCTGCATTATACAATGAGATTTTGGGTTTAATAACAAGAGAAGTTAAAATAAATTTCACATCTTATGTAGGGCCAAGAGGATATTCAGGTTTATGTATAGAGCCAACATATCTAGCTGGATTTGCTCTAGTTTGTTTTAATTTAAATGAATTCTTTTTTAAAAAAAATAAAACAAAAAAAATTTTTTATATAATAAATATTTTTATGGTTTTTGCTTTAATCTATCTTAGCAAATCAGTCACTGGTTTACTTTTCATGTTTATTATATTTTTATATTTAATGTATTCAAATTTTAAATTTTATTCAAAATATATATTAGTTCTATCTATTATTTTTTTATCACTAACAACTTTACTTGCTATTGAAATAAAAAAAAATGAAGGGATTCCAGGAAACAACAGAGCTATAAAATATATAAATTATCAATTAATAAATAATGATCAATACTCAAAGATTTTTCAAGACCTTTCATTGATGAGAAGAACGGTGCCAATTATGACCAGCCTTTATATCTTTGAAGATAATATTTTTGGAAATGGAGGAGGATCTTATCCTGAATTAGCTTACAAATATATAGATAAAACTAAAAAATATTTTGATCACAATTCTAAAAATTTTAAATATGTAAAAATTAATGGTAAAAGTTACCCAATATTTACGATAAAGAATCCCTCTGCATTCAGTCTTTACTTAACTCACTTTGGAATCTTTTTTATAATTTTTTTGATATTTTTATATTATTCCTCAAATAGAAAAATTTTAATGTCTGTTAGTTCATTTTTGTTCATTTTATTTTCATTTTCATTTATTACTCCTTTTATATGGATATTAATTGGCTTATTAAATGCAAAAAATATCAATGAAAAACTTAAACATCAATCAATCTGAAATAACAGAATACTGGGAGCAGGAAGTATGTGGCACTAGAGGAATATTAAATAAACAATTAACTTTAGACTCTCATAAAAAAATTACAGCGCATAGATACAAAGTTGAACCACACTTAAGAGAATTTGTAAAATTTCAAAACATTTCCTCTGATTCAAAGATTTTAGAAGTAGGAGTTGGTGCAGGTACAGATTTTATAGAACTCTGCAAGCAAGGAGGTCAAGTTTATGGAATTGATGCAACACAATCTTCAATTGATATTGTAAATCAAAGATTAAAATTTGAAAATATAAAAAATTATAATCTAAAAAAGTGTGATGCAATAAAACTAAATTACAGTGAAAATTTTTTTGATTATATTTACAGTTATGGTGTAATTCATCATGCTGAGAAAACATTAAAAATTTTATCTGAATTTAAAAGAGTTATTAAACCAGGAGGAAAAATTAAATTAATGGTATATTCGGATTTCAGTTTAGTGGGATTAATGCTCTATATCTATAAAGGTATTTTTAAATTTAATTTTTTTACCTCACAAAAAGAATTAATAGCAAAATACCTTGAGTCACCTGGAACTAAAGCATACTCAAAAAGAGAAATTTTTAAAATTTTAGAGTCATTTGGATTTACAAATATTAAAATTAAAAAACAGATTGGAAATGGAGACATGCTTTTGTTTCCTCCATCCCATAAATTTAATAATAATCAATTTTTTAAATTTATTTCCAAAATATATCCAAGATTTTTAGTAAAAAAATTAAATTTCTTAGGTCTGTTTTATTTAATTGAGTTTGATAATCCTCTAGTAAATAAGATTAATAAAAAAACTATTACTATATTTTCTAATTATTTTAAACCTGGAATTTTTGGAGGGGGTCCAATTCGTTCATTGGAAGGCATTATAAATAAATTACACAGTAAGTATAATTTTAAAGTCATTTGTTCATCACATGATGCTTTTAGAAATAATGATTATACTAATGTTTTACTCAATTTATGGAATAAATTTGACGAATATGATTGCTATTATTGTCAGGATAAAAATTATAATTTTCAATTCATAAAAAAAATAATCAAATCTTCAGATAATAAAATATTTTATTTTAATAGTTTATTTAATTTCAAATTCACACTATTGCCAATTATAATAATAAAATTATTTGCAAAGGAAAGTAAAATAATTATTTCTCCATCAGGAGAATTAAATGAAAACGCCATAAAAATTAAAAAATTAAAAAAAATTATTTATTTATTTTTTTTTAAATTAATATTTCGAAATATTAATTGGCATATAACAAATCACTATGAAGTATCAAATTTTAGAAAATATTTTAAAAGTAAAAATTTATTTATTGCACCTAAATTAAATAAATTAATACCTATTAAAGATAAAAAAGTTAAAAAAAATGCGGATGAATTGAATGTAGTTTTTATTTCTCGAATAACAGAAATAAAAAATATTGAATACGCAATTGATATTATTTCTAAAATGGATAAAAAAATTACATTTAAAATCTACGGCCCTATTGAAACAAAACAATATTTTAAGACAGTTATGGATAAAATAAACAAAATAAAGACACAAAAAGTATCATATGAAGGAGAAGTTTCTAATGAAAAAGTGAACAAAATATTTCAAGAAAATCATTTGTTTTTATTTCCTACAAAAAATGAAAATTATGGTCACGTAATATTTGAGTCAATTTATAATCTTTGTCCTGTATTGATAAGCAAAAATACTCCATGGTCAGCTTTAGAGCATAATTATTTTGGTTATGATTTAGATTTAGATAACAAAACACTTTTTATCGAAAAAATTAATTATTTTTTAAAAATGAATCAAGAAAGTTACGATGATTATATTTCTAAAATGTCTAAATCTCTTATTAATTTTCATAATAATAATAAAATATCAGTGTTAGATAAATATATTGATATGTTTGGGTAAATTTTATGATCGGGTTTAATTATCTTGTACAACATAATATACTCATACATCCTTTTTTAGAGCTATTTTTTGCAATTTTTTTATTAATTTCTGTATTGGGTATAGGAAAATTATCAATATATTATTTTAAAATCAAAGTCTCATATCCAGTTGAAAAAATACTTCAACTTTCAAACGGTATTCTAATAATAACTTTTATTTTTTTTTTATATTATAATTTATCTTTAAAAAATAATATTCTTAATTTTGCTTTTTATTTTTTAGTATACGTTTTTGGTTTTTTTATTTTTTTTAATACATCAAAAATTTCTAATATTAAATTTCAGCTAAAAAAATTATTAAAAAAAAGTAATATTTTTATTTTTTTTATTTTTATCAGTGGTTTAATTTTAGCAGTCTCGCCTACACTCAGAATTGATGATGCAAGATACACATTACTTTTTTTAGAAAGAGCTATTTCTGATGAACAAATATTAAATTATTCATTGCCTTTTGAGCAAACAACAAAGTTAATATTGCTCTACCAATTTATTGTTTTTCCATTCTATAAATTAGGTTTTGTTCAAATATTGACAATATTTAATTTTTTAATTTTTTTTTATTTTATTGTTATAATTGAAAAGATATTATCAAAATTTTTAAAACAAAGTTCTGAAAAATTATTTTATTTTTTGATTTTTATTTGCGGTCTTTTCTTACCTACTACAATAATCTCGCCTAATAGCATTGCAATATCAATTATAACTACTTTTTTTATATTTTATATAGGATTTTTTAAGCTTAAAAATGAAAATTTTACAAAATATTTTTTAGCGCTTAATCTTATATGTATTACAGCTATTTTTGCAAAGTTAACAAGTTTATTTATAATTTTAATCTTATATCTGTATTTAGTTTTCAAGTTTTATAATTATATTTTAAAAAATTTGTATAAATTAATATTTCTTTCAACTCCTTTTCTTTTGATTTTTATTTATATGTTGTGGTCTTACAATTTACAGGGTTCTTTTCTAGGCGTAGTTGATATGAAATATTTTAATATTGATATAAGTCTTTATGATAGTTATTCTCAACTAAATGATGATATAGATTATTCAGAATTTGGAAATAATTATTTTAATAATAACTTTTACTCGTTAAATTACTTTTTAGATTCTTATTCAAAATTTTCTTCCAGATTAAGCAAAAGTGAGATTCACTTATTTTTTTTATTTTTTCATCCAATATTAATGCTTATAATTATATTAAGTTTATTATTAGATTTTAAAAAGAATAATATTTATTTAACTCTCTTTTTTATTTTTAATATTTTTATTATTTTTTGTTTTGCTCCTTTAAAAGCTAAGCACTTACTTGGTTTAAATTATTTTATCTTTTTTATTTTTGCGTTTAGTAATGTTAAAATTTTTACTCTTAGATATCTAAAATTGTTAATTGGTTTCTTGTCAATAATTCTAATATTTATCCAATTAATTTATACATATAACTTAAATTCTTATATTTTAGGTATTGAAAGTAAAAGTACTTATTTTGCTAAATATATTCCACTTTATAATGATTTTAATGAAATTAATAAAATTATAGATAAAGATTCAGTAATAATTTCGAAAGGCATAAATCAATACTCTATTTATAGTCCAAGAAAAATATTTTATAAACTTGATGATATAAATTTATCAAAAAATAAAAATAATAAAATATTTCTTCTATTTGCTGGTGACTCTACTTTATTTAACAAAATTGATAATTTCATTAACGAAAGGCATAAATATAAAAAAGTGTATGAAAATTTTGATTCAATAATCCGAACTTCGAGACTTCCATTCTCAAAAAAACTATATGGAACAATTAAACTAATTAGTATAGAAGAAAGCATAGTTAATTAATACTATAAGTCTAAATCTAAATTTTATGTGTGGCATAATAGGTTCTTTCAATTTTGAAATTAATAAAGAAATTCTAAATTCAATTATACATCGTGGTCCTGATGATCACGGTATTTATAATGATAAAAAAATCAACTTAGGACATACGCGATTATCAATTCAGGATTTATCTAAAAATGGTTATCAACCTATGCGATCTCAATGTCAAAACTATGTTTTAGTGTATAATGGTGAAATTTATAACAAGAATGAGCTACAAAAACTGATAAATTCAAATGGAATATTTTTAAAAGGTGACTCTGATACCGAGGTGCTTTTAAATCTTTTTTTGCTTTATAGAGAAGAATGTTTGAATTACTTAAATGGAATTTTTTCATTTGCAATCTGGAATATAAAAGATGAAACTCTATTTATCGCGAGAGATTTTTATGGAGTAAAGCCACTATATTTTATTGAAAAAAATAACCAATTTCATTTTTCAAGTGAATTAAAAGCATTAATATATTTAAGTAAATTAACTTCAGAAATAAATTACGAAAGTCTTTTAAATTATTTTACATATTTATGGGTACCTGGTCCTGATACTTTATTTAAAAATTTTTCTAAATTAGAAGCAGGTCATTATATAATTGTCAAAAATTCAAAAATTGTTTTAAAAAAACAATATTACGATTTATTAAAAAACAAACAGTTGAAAAGAAATTACAACTTTAAAGAAATAAAATATAATACAAAAAAATTAATTGAGGAAGCAGTTAAAAAACAGTTAATTTCTGATGTAAAAGTAGGTTCTTTTTTATCAGGGGGGATAGATTCAACTGTAATTACAACACTCGCTTCCAAATATTCTGATAAAAGTTTTGAAGCATTCACTATTTTAAATAAAGATTTCAAAAATAATTCTGAAAGAGAGTTTGCGGACGATTATAAATATGCAAAAATTGTGGCATCTAATTTAGGAATAAAACTAAATACATTAGAGGTTAATCATGAAACATTAATAAAAGAAATTAATGAAATGACAAAATTTTCTGATGAGCCCACTTCTGATCCGTCTGCAATAAATACAATGCTAATTTCCAAATCTGCAAGGAGTGCCGGTTTTAAAGTATTATTATCTGGTATTGGTGGAGATGATATCTTTTCTGGTTACAGGAGGCATTCTGCTTTATATTATGAAAAATATTGGAAGTGGACACCGGAATTATTAAAATTAATTCTAAATAAAACTTTAAGTAAAATTAAAACGCAAAATAATTTTGTTAGGAGGTTTAAAAAAATATTTGAATATTCTCATTTAAAAAATAATGAGAGTATAAATTCTTATTTTTACTGGCTAAATCCCGAACTGATAAAAAGTACATTAAAAAATAAAGATTTTGACTTTAAAGATTATCAAAAAAATTTAACAATTTTAAAAGATTTAGACCAATTAGATAATAATCATGTAAATATAAGCAAACTAAGTAAGATGTTGTATTTGGAATTAAAATATTTTTTAGGTGACCATAATTTAAATTATACTGACAAAGTTGCAATGCATAGTGGTGTTGAAGTAAGAGTGCCTTTTTTGGATAAAGATTTAGTGAATTATGTATCTTCTCTAGAAGATAAATATAAAATACAATCATTTCAAAATAAGTGGTTATTAAAAAAAAGTATGAAAAACATTATACCTAGTGAAATTATTAATAGAAAAAAAATTGGCTTTGGTTTGCCAATTCGGTCTTGGGTTAAAAATGAATTAAATGAAACTATTAATGACACAATAAACTCATCTAATTCTATTATTAAAAATTATATTGATAAAAAACAATTTATTAATTTAATCAATATGAATCATAGTGGTATAATTGACTCATCATATTTTATATTTAACATTTTTTGCCTAGAATTATGGTTTAGAAATTTTAATTCAAACACTGTTTTTAAATGAAAAAAATAGTTTTAGATCTAAAATCTGGAAAAGTTGATTATATTGAAGTTCCTTTTCCAACTATTGATGAAAATGAAATTATAATTCAGTCAGTTTTATCCATTTTGTCTGTTGGTACAGAAAAAATGTTATTAAATTTTGGTAAATCAAATCCAATACAAAAGATTAAATCTCAACCTGACAAATTTAAAAAACTATTAGAAAAAATTAAGACTGATGGTTTACTCGAAACATCAAGGGCGGTTAAAACCAAGCTAGATGTGCCAATAGCTCTAGGTTATTCTAATGTTGGTAAAGTTTTGGAGTCAAAATCACCTTATTTCAAAAAAGGAGATTTAGTTGTAAGTAATTCATCTCATTCCGATATTAATATAGCCAATCACTCCCTTGTTGCAAAAATTCCAAGCAATGTATCAAATGAAAACGCGGTATTTACAGTTTTGGGCTCAATAAGCATGCATGGAATAAGGCTTGCTAAACCACAGATTGGCGAAAAGGTTTTAGTTGTTGGTCTAGGCTTAATTGGTTTGATTACTTGCAAATTATTACAGGCAAATGGCTGCTATGTAATAGCTTTGGATATTGACAAAGAGAGGTGCAAAAAAGCATCAAAAATGGCCAATCTAGTAATTAACAGCACTGACAATGAATTTTTTTATGATTTAATTCAAAAAAATACCAATTCTAAGGGTGTTGATAAAACTATTATTACAGCCAAATCAAAAGATCCAAACCTGATGAATAAATTAATTAAGTCAACAATGAAAAATGGAACTATAATAATGATAGGTGATATTAACCTAACATTTAGTAGGGATGAATTATACAAAAAAGAGATTTCGTTTAGAGTTTCTTCATCTTATGGTCCAGGGAGGTATGATCATTTATATGAAAACAAAAATTATGATTATCCAATTGAATATGTGAGATGGACTGCTAATAGAAATTTTAATTCTATACTTGAATTATTAAAAAATAAAAAAATTGATTTTAATGATCTGATTGAAAAAAAAATTATTTTCGATGATCTAAAAGAATTTTATTCTTCATCTAAATTTAATTCTAGTTTAGGTATTGTTATTCAGTATAACAATGAAGAAATTAATAAAACAAAATTGACAAATATAGAGATTGTTAATGATAAATTAAAAGAAATAGTAGTAGGTTTTTTAGGAACTGGCAGTTATGCGAACAAATTTATTTTACCTACTATTTATAAAAAAAATAATACAACACTTAAAACCGCAGTATCAAAATCTGGTATTTCTGCTTCTATAGCATCAAAAAAATATAAATTCTTTCATCATTCTTCAAATTATGCAGATGTAACTGATGATAATCAAATAAATACAGTATTTATTGCAACTCAACATAATAAACATTTTGAATATGTGATTAAATCTATTCAAAATAATAAAAATATTTATATTGAAAAACCGCTTTGTATTTCGAAAACTGAATTTAAAAAAATTGAAGAAGAAATTTTAAAAAATAACTTCCAAAAAAAATTATTTGTAGGCTTTAATAGACGATATTCACCAATTATAAAAACTATAAAAAAAATAACTGATAGTATGTTGGGTATCTCAAATATAGTTTACACCGTTAATGCGGGAAAATTAGACCAAAACCACTGGATAAATGATCCTAATGTAGGAGGAGGAAGAATCATATCTGAAGTAGTTCATTTCTTAGATTTAATTGTTTACCTGGAAGACTCTCTTATTAAAAAGTTCAATGTAATTAAAGCTCTAGGTGACAAAAATAATGTAATTATTAATTTAGAAATGGAAAATAACTCCATTGCATCAATCAATTATATTACTAATGGAAATAATCAATATCCAAAAGAAAAGATAAGTATATTTAAGCAAGAAAAAATTTTTGAAGTAAATAATTTTAAATCTTTGAAAACTTATGGTTTGATAAAAGATATAAATAAAAAATATTGGTCACAACAAAAAGGGAATACCGAATGTATTAATTATTTTCTTGATAGTTTAATGAATGATGAAAATATAGAAAATCATATTGATCAATATAAAAATGTCCACTTTACCGCATTTGATATTGCTAATGAAACAAGCTAAAAAAAAAATACATATAATTGTTGGCGCAAGACCAAACTTTATAAAATTATTTAACTTAATTAAATGTTTGGATAAGATAAAAAATATTAGAGTATTTTTAATTCATACTGGCCAGCATTATTCATTAGATTTAAATAAGATATTTTTCAATGAATTAAAAATTAGAAAACCTGATTTTCAAATCAAAAGTGGCAGTGGCAATCATGCAGAACAACATGCAAAAGTAATGATTAATTATCAAAAAATTATTAATAATCACAAAGCAGATCTATGTTTAGTAATAGGTGATGTGAATTCAACAATTTCTTGTGCTTTAATCGCAAAAAAAAATAATATTAAAGTCGCCCATATAGAAAGTGGCTTAAGATCATTTGACAATTCAATGCCTGAAGAAATTAACAGGGTTTTAACTGACAGTATATCAGATTATCATTTTGTTACATTAAAATCAGCTTATAAAAATTTAATAAATGAAGGAGTTAAAAAAAATAAAATATTTTTTGTGGGAAATACTATGATTGATACATTAATGTATTATAAAGATCATTTTGTTAAATCTTCTAGTAATTTAAAAAAGAAATATGTATTAATTACACTTCATCGTCCTTCTAATGTAGATAATATAAAAAAATTAAATTTATTATTAAAAAAAATTTCAATGGCTTTTCAAGACTTTGAAATTATTTTTCCAGCCCACCCTAGGACATTTAAGCAAATTAATAAAAAAAGGATGGATGAAAATATTACACTTATAAAACCTATGTCTTATTTAAAATTTATGAAGTGTATGTTTTATAGTTCTTGTGTAATAACAGACTCAGGTGGCATTTCTGAAGAAAGTAGCTTTTTAAATATTCCTTGTATTACAATAAGAGCAAATACAGAAAGACCAGAAACAATAAATTTAGGAACCAATGTTTTGATTGATAATAATCTTGGTAATCTTAATATTTTAAAAAAAAGATTGATTAATAAAAAATGGAAAAAAACAAAAAAATTTAGCAAATGGGATGGACAGGCATCTAAAAGAATTGCAAATATTATTGAAAATAAAATATTATTATAAATGTTTTCATTAATTATTAAATATTACAAAACAATTAAGTATCTAAAAAAAAGACAAATAATTTTTATTTTTTTTTTTAAAATAAAAATTCTTTTTAAATTAAAAAAAACTAATTTTACATCAGAAATTAACTGTTTTTTAAATGCTTCCTCAATTAATTTTTTAATTAATGTATCTAAAGAAGTTAATTTAATTAATTTTAATTTTTTAAAAAAAAAAAATACTTATCTAGGTAATAATAACTTTAATTTTTTGAATATTAATAAAACTATTAGTTCAATAAATGATATTAATAACTTAAAAATAGAAAAGCTATGGATTTATAATTTTTTCTACTTTGATTTTATTAATTCTTATAACTCGCAAAATTTTTTTCAAGATAATAAAATTTATGTGTTTGATGGAATTAGACTGCGTAATAAATTAAAATATTTCACAGACTCATATGTAATTTCTATTCAAATAGTCAATCTTATTAAATGGTATTCAAAATACCACTTGCTACTCACTTCGAAAGAAAAGGAAATTATTTTAGATTACATTTTTTCAGCAAATTCATTTTTAAAAAAAAATATTGAATATAATATTGATGCCAATCACCTTTTTACTAATCTTAAAACTCTTGTTTTTGTATCTATTTTTTTTAATGAAAAAAAATATAATATCAGATCATTTAATAAGTTTAAAAAAAAATTCCTTTATGAATTAAATAATCAAATTTTTTCAGATGGTGGTCATTATGAAAGATCACCAATGTATCACTCTATATTATTAGAAGATATTATTGAAGTTAGATGTTTTGGAAAAAATTATAACTATTTTTCTGTTAATGAATTAGCTCTATTAGATTTAATTATATATAAAATGTTTTCTTGGCTTAATCATATGTCTTTCTCAAATGAAATAAGTTTTTTCAATGATTCTTGTCATGGTATTTCAAGCTCAATTAATGATTTAATTAAGTTACTTAACGAAAACAATATAAAATATGAAATCAATAAAACTTCAAATGACAAACTAGTATATTTGCGTGAGACTGGGTACTTTGTAAGTTATATGAAAAACTCAAAACTAATAGTAGATGTTGGTAATGCATCTCCAAGCTTTCAACCAGGCCATTATCATGCACAGTCACTTAGCTTTGAATTTATGCTAGATAACATTAAAGTTTTTACAAATTCAGGCATTTCCACTTATGAAAATAATCAATTGAGATTTGATCAACGTTCTACAAAAAGTCATAATACAGTTATAATTAATAATGAGAATTCATCAGAGATTTGGTCTTCATTTAGATTAGCAAATAGAGCTAATGTTAAAGTAACTAATTTTTTTATTTCTAATGATAACAATACTATCGAATTAGAGGCATCTCACGATGGTTATAAAAAAAAGTCAAGCAATATCCATACTAGGAAATTTAAATATGAAGATAAATCACTAAAAATTTATGATAAAGTCACAAATGTTAATTGCAATGTACATGCTGTTTTTATGATTTCCTCAAAATTTAAGATTAAAGATCAAACAATATACGGCAATAATGGAATAAAAATTAATTTTAAAACAAACGGTATTGTTAAAATATACGATAGTTATTTTTATCCTGAATTTAATAAAAAAATAAAAACAAAAAAAATTTCAATTAAATTTCAAAGTCAAAATTTAACTACTCAATTTTATTGGTAGATGAAAATACTTTATTTATCTTTTTATTTTCCTCCAGATTTGTCTGCAGGGTCCTTTAGAAATCAATCCATTATCGAAGAACTATCAATCATTGCAAAAAAGAAAAATTTTGAAGTTGATCTTTACACGAATTACCCATTGAGATATGACAATTATAGAAACGAAGAAAAATTTTTTGATTCAAAATTAGAAGGAATAAATATATATAGATGTAATAATTTTAGTATTAAAAAAAATTTATTTAATCAATGCTTACTTTTTTTAAAGTACTTTATTTTTGTTTTATCGAATTCAAAAAATAAAAAATATGACATAGTATTTGCCTCGTCTTCAAGACTATTTACTGGATTTTTAGGTGCATTAATTTCAAAAAAAGTAAAAGCTAATTTTTACTTAGATATAAGAGATATTTTTTTGGATTCATATAAAGATGTATACAAAAATAGTCCTTTAATTTTATTTTTACCTTTTTTGAATATAATAGAAAAATATACAATTTCTTGTGCAAATAAAATTAATTTAATTTCCAAAGGTTTTAAGTCTTATTTTTTATTAAAGTATGGAAACAAAAAATATAATTTTTTTACAAATGGAATTGATAAAATATTTATTAATTATAATTTTGATAATAAAAAAATTAATTCTAAAACCAATATACTTTATGCTGGAAATATTGGTGATGGGCAAGGAATTGAGAATATTTTACCTCAACTTATTATTAAATATCCAAATGCGCACTTTAATATTATTGGTGATGGATCAAAATTAAATTCTTTAAGAAAAAAATTGATAAGTTTGGGCACAAACAATTTTTCTCTCATAATGCCTATAAAAAGAAGTAAATTATTACATTATTATAGAGAGGCAGACTTACTTTTTTTACATTTAAATGACATTAAAGCTTTTGAAAAAGTTTTACCATCCAAAATATTTGAATATGCGTCAACATCTAAACCTATTTTGGCAGGTGTAAAAGGTTATGCAAAAAAATTTTTAGAGGAAGAAGTTTCAAATTGTTACATATTTGATCCTTTTGATATTGCTCAGGCTGAAAAATTACTAGATGCTATTAATTTTAAAACAATAAAAAGAAATGCTTTCATAAAAAAATATGATAGAAAAAATATATCAAAACAAATGATTAATGAAATTATTAATTTATGAATCAAAAAAAAATTAAAATAGGGATAATTGGATTAGGTTATGTAGGATTACCCCTTTTTTACGAATTTTCTAAACATTTTGAAACTTATGGTTTTGATGTTAAAAAATCAAGAATTAGTAATCTACTTAAGGGTATTGATAAAAATTTAGAATTTAAAAAAAGTACAATACTAAAGAAAAAATATTTAAAAAATATAAATTATAAATTTTCTATTTTAAACGAATGTAATATTTTTATTATTACTGTACCAACACCAATTGATATAAATAATAAACCTAAATTAAATTATTTGAGAGATGCCTCTAAAAATGTTGCAAAAATCTTGAAACGTGGTCATTATGTTATTTTTGAGTCAACTGTATTTCCTGGAGCTACCGAAGAAATTTGTATTCCAATTATTGAGAAGTTTTCAGGATTAAAATTAAATAAGGATTTTTATTGCGGCTATTCACCAGAGAGAATTAATCCTGGAGATGCAAAACATTCATTGTCAAATACCATTAAGATTACCTCGGGCTCATCAAAAAAAGCATCATTATTTATCGATAATTTATACAAAAAAATTATAAAGGCTGGTACTTATCTAGCAAAAAATATTAAAACTGCAGAAGCTGCAAAGATTACTGAAAACATTCAAAGGGATGTTAACATTGCCTTGGTAAATGAATTGAGTATTTATTTTAACAAAAAAAATATTTCATCATTAGATGTAATCAATGCTGCTGGCTCTAAATGGAATTTTCATAAATATTTTCCTGGTTTAGTAGGAGGCCATTGTATAAGTGTTGATCCATATTATTTATCTTACTCTGCCAAAAAACTAAATATTAACAGTGAACTAATTGATACTTCCAGAAAAATTAATAATAACTATTTTCGATTTATAGTTTCAAATATTAAAAAAATATCAGTTGAAAAAAAAATACCACTTAAAAAATCTAAAGTCTTAATTTTGGGTTTTTCTTTTAAAGAAAATTGTCCCGATATAAGAAATACACAAGTTGTAAAAATTTATAATAGCTTAGTAAATGTAGTTAAAAGAATAGATATATCTGATAATCTTGTTGACGCAAAAGATGTTGAAGCTCAATATGGAATAAAATTATTAAAAAAAATTAATAATAATTTTTATGATATTCTTATTTTAGCTGTCCCTCATAGTTATATTATTAAAATGGGGGAATTTAAATTAACAAAACTTTTAAAGAAAAATAATATTTTTATTGATTTAAAATCATCATTTAAAAAAATGGATGTAGATTTTAATTTATAAAATGAATATTTTATTAATAGGTTCCTCTGGTTTTGTAGGTTCAAATTTTTTACAGTATGCAATTTCAAAAACTAATTATAATTTTATATGCCTAACAAGAAAGATAAAAAAAGATAATGATAGGATAAGATATTTAATATTTGATAAGAATTTTTCAAATCTAAACTTAAATACAAATATTGATATTGTTGTTTATTGTCTTGGCAATGCTCATAATGTTTTAAGTAAAAAAAAGGCTAATGAAATATTGAATGAAGAGTTAGAAATTTTAGATAACTTTTTTCAATTACAAATCATTAAGTCTGTGCGTCAGTTTATATATATAAGTTCAATTAAAATTTATAATTCAAATGAATTTAAAAAAATAGTTAACATTGATACGCCGATCAAACCAAATAATTTTTATGGTAAATTAAAGTTTGAAAATGAAAGCAAAATAACTCAGAATTGTAAAAAGCTAAATATAAATTTTAATATTATTAGACCTGTTTTGATATATGGGCCTGGCATGAAAGGTAATTTGAAATTTATAAATTTTTTTAAAAATTACTTGCCTATAGTTCCTTTGATAAACAAATCTAATTCAAGAAGCGTATTAAATATTTATAATCTTTGTGATTTTATAATTCATTTAATTGTGATTAAATATAGAAAAAACGATGTATTTTTATTAAGTGATAATAAAAATGTTTCAACTAATGAATTTATTAAAAAACTGATAAATAAGCCAAATAAAAATTATTT
This sequence comes from uncultured Alphaproteobacteria bacterium, assembly GCA_902602885.1. Lineage (GTDB taxonomy): Bacteria > Pseudomonadota > Alphaproteobacteria > HIMB59 > CACPNW01. The sequence continues at coordinate 11,979 of CACKSM010000010.1, read as the reverse complement.
TTATTTTAATCAAAAAATCATATTTTTAAAAAAAATAAATAATTTTATAAACAAATTTTATTCAAATTTAGTAATTGATATTTCATCAACAACAAATAAAACTGGATGGAAGCCAAAATACAATTTAGATAATACCAATAATTAAGAATGAAAGAAATTTTAATTTATACCATATATATATTAATATTATTTTCAATCTTACCAATATTGTTTCTTCTCTCACTTACCGTTTTAATCACTTCAGGTTTTCCAATTTTACATTGGTCATTGAGAATTGGCAAAAATAGTAAAACATTTTATATGCCAAAGTTTAGAACTATGAATTTAAATACACCTAACATTGAAACTGAACTTTTAGAAAATGCTGATCATTACTATACAAAATTTGGAAAAATTATGAGAAAATATAGCTTTGATGAATTGCCTCAAATTTATAATTTATTAAATAGAACGATGACTATTGTTGGTCCAAGGCCAGCTTTATTTAATCAATATGATCTTATAGCTATTAGAAAAAAATTAGGAGTAGATAAAGTGCTTCCTGGTATAACAGGTTTAGCTCAAATTTCTGGAAGAGATAAACTAAATTCTGCTGAAAAAGCAAAAATAGATTTAGAGTATGTTAAAAAAAAATCAGTAAAATTTGATACTTACATAATGATGAAAACAATTTATAATGTAATTTTTTCTAAAGATATAAAACACTAGGTAAGATTTTTATACGCATGATAAATTCAAGTTTTTATTTTATCAAAAATTTAATGATAGGATTTTCAAGTTTGCCAAAGCAACTTAAAGCAATCATTTTTTATATCATTGATATTATTATTTATTTTTTCTCCACATATATAATTTATCTATATTATTACAAATCTTTCTTAGAAACTAAATTATCTGAATATTTATTTTTACCAAATATATCATTCATAAGTATTGTATTATTTCTATTATATTTAATATTCATTAAATTATTTAGAGTAAATGAAATATTATTTCGATCTGGTGGACTAATTAATTTATATAATTTAATCAAAGCTAATTTAGCTTATGCTTTAACAGTAACATTAATTACTTTTATTTTTGGAATTTTTGATATTTATCTTATATTGCATTTTATATCTCTATCGTTATTTTCAATTCTTCTTCGAATATTTACCTTTTTAGGTATAAATTACCTTAGAAATTTTTCAAATGAAGCGGCGTCCAATATTTTAATTTATGGAGCTGGTGAGGCTGGAACAAAAATTTATAATTTTCTTATACAGCAAAATAAAAAACCAGCAGCTTATATAGATGATGATATTCGAAAACAGTATTTATCAATAAATAATATCAAAGTCTATTCTAAGAATGATTTAGCTAAATTAATTAAAAAATACTTTATTAGAGAGATACTTATTGCAATACCAAGCTTAAATATTCTTGAAAGAAAAAAAATGATTGAATTAGTATCAAGCCATAATTTAAAAATTTCTATCATGCCTCAAGTTCAGGATTTATTAGATCACAAAAATTTTCAAAATATTAATATGGAATTTCAACTTTCAGATTTAGTAAGCAGAAATATACTTTATGACTCTCAAGAAATTAAAAATAAGCTAGATAATAAATCTGTTCTAATCACAGGAGCTGGTGGATCAATTGGATCTGAATTGTGTAAACAAATCTTTTTTTATAATTGTAAAAAAATTATCTTAATAGATATGTCAGAATATAATTTATTTAGGATAGTCAACTTAATTCATAAATTAAAAATTGAAAAGAAGATTAATACCGAGATTGTTTCTTGTTTAACAAATCTTTGTGACAAAAATAATCTAGAAAATCTAATAAACTTACATAATCCAGAAATAATTTTTCATGCAGCAGCCTATAAGCATGTCAAGTTAGTCGAAGACAATATTATGGAATCTTATTATAATAATGTTATAGGTTCAAAAAATTTAATTGATATTTGTTATAAAAATTCAAATATTTCTAATTTTATTTTGGTATCAACTGATAAGGCAGTACGACCCTCTAACTTTATGGGTAAGACTAAAAGAATAATAGAGATATACCTGTCTAATGTTGCTAAGCAAAACACTAAAATTAAATATGCTGTTGTAAGATTTGGCAATGTTTTCAGATCGTCTGGTTCCATTGTACCTATTTTTTCTGAACAAATAAAATCAGGAGGCCCTATTACAGTTACTGCAAAAGAGGTTGAAAGGTATTTTATGTCAATAAATGAAGCTGTAGGGCTTATTCTGGAATCAGGCCTAACTTTAAAGCCTAATAATATTTTCGTTTTAAATATGGGAAAGCCAATTAAAATTTATGATTTGGCATGTAAGATGATAAGCTACTATGGCTTAACAATTAAAAATGAAATAAACCCTAACGGTGACATTGAAATTATTTTTACAGGATTATCAAAGGGAGAGAAGATGCATGAAGAATTATCTTATACTAGCGATTTGAAAGAAACGAAAAATAAAGACATTTTTTTTGTCATTGAAAACAATATTTCTAATGATTTGAATAAAACAATTTTAGAATTTGACAATTTATATTTCTCAAACAAAAAACAGAAATTATTGTCAAAAATAGACGATTTTTTGATGATTATTGATTAATCTTGGTTCTTTTAGCTAAATGTATTTAATCAATTAACCTTTATAAAAATGCATGATTCTTTTTTTTTTAATTATTTTATATCCACAACAGTTATTTTTCCCAGAAAACTAGGAAAATTTTTTATTTTTTATGATTTGACAAGGAAATTTTATACTATTATAGGCATTTACTCTTTTCTGAAAATTTCAGAAGAGTTGTAATCCACACTGTGAAAATAATTTTTTCTTGAGGGGTTACTATGCTCTTTAACAAGTTAATAAGATAATAAAGAGATACGTAGACAACAATTCGTAAACATAATTTTACGAATGTTAATTGGAATACGTATCAACAAATACTTTTGTTTATACAAGAAGTATTCCGCTTTAACGGACGTTCCGTAATTTTTGACTTAGGTCAAATTTACTTAACTTAAGAGTTTGATTATGGCTCAGAACGAACGCTGGCGGCATGCCTCATACATGCAAGTCGAACGAAATCTTCGGATTTAGTGGCGCACGGGTGAGTAACATGTGGGAATCTACCTAAAGGTTCGGAATAACTGCGGGAAACTGTAGCTAATACCGGATGTGTCTGCAAAGAGAAAGATTTATCGCCTTTAGATGAGCCCGCACTAGATTAGCTAGTTGGTGAGGTAATTGCTCCACCAAGGCTACGATCTATAGCTGATTTGAGAGGATGATCAGCCACACTGGGACTGAGACACGGCCCAGACTCCTACGGGAGGCAGCAGTAGGGAATATTGGACAATGGGGGAAACCCTGATCCAGCAATGCCGCGTGAGTGAAGAAGGCCTTCGGGTTGTAAAACTCTTTCATCAATGATGATAATGACATTAGTTGAAGAAGAAGCTCCGGCTAACTTCGTGCCAGCAGCCGCGGTAATACGAAGGGGGCTAGCGTTGTTCGGAATCACTGGGCGTAAAGCGTATGTAGGCGGATCAAAAAGTTAGATGTGAAATCCCTGGGCTCAACCCAGGAACTGCATTTAAAACTAGTGATCTAGAATTTGGTAAGGGTTAGTAGAATTTCCAGTGTAGAGGTGAAATTCGTAGATATTGGAAAGAATACCAGAAGCGAAGGCGACTAACTAGGCCATTTTTGACGCTGAGATACGAAAGCGTGGGTAGCAAACAGGATTAGATACCCTGGTAGTCCACGCAGTAAACGATGAGTGCTAGTCGCTGGTGCAATAGTATCAGTGTCGAAGCTAACGCATTAAGCACTCCGCCTGGGAAGTACGGTCGCAAGATTAAAACTCAAATAAATTGACGGGGGCCCGCACAAGCGGTGGAGCATGTGGTTTAATTCGAAGCAACGCGAAGAACCTTACCAGACCTTGACATGGTATGTTTGAATTACAGAATCGTAATTCTTCAGTTCGGCTGGCATACACACAGGTGCTGCATGGCTGTCGTCAGCTCGTGTCGTGAGATGTTGGGTTAAGTCCCGCAACGAGCGCAACCCTCATTTTTAGTTGCCATCAGGTTATGCTGGGCACTCTAGAAAAACTGCCGGTGATAAGCTGGAGGAAGGCGGGGATGACGTCAAGTCCTCATGGCCCTTACGGTCTGGGCTACACACGTGCTACAATGGTGGTGACAGAGGGCAGCAATATCGCAAGATAAAGCTAATCCCAAAAAACCATCTCAGTTCGGATTGGACTCTGCAACTCGAGTCCATGAAGTTGGAATCGCTAGTAATCGTAGATCAGCGTGCTACGGTGAATACGTTCTCGGGCCTTGTACACACCGCCCGTCACGCCATGGGAGTTGGTTTTACCTTAAGCCGGTGCGCTAACCGCAAGGAAGCAGCCGTCCACGGTAGGGTCAGCGACTGGGGCGAAGTCGTAACAAGGTAACCGTAGGGGAACCTGCGGTTGGATCACCTCCTTTCTAAGGATATTGATAATTAGTTCGCTAATTATCCGGATTGTTGTCTATCTATCTCTTTTAAATATTAGCTAGTACTGGGTGCTTATTTAATTATATTGGGCTGGTAGCTCAGTTGGTTAGAGCGCGCGCTTGATAAGCGTGAGGTCGGAAGTTCAAGTCTTCCTCGGCCCACCAATAAACAGGGGGATTAGCTCAGCTGGGAGAGCGCCTGATTTGCATTCAGGAGGTCAGCGGTTCGATCCCGCTATCCTCCACCAAATTCTAATATTAATCTTATTTTTTCTTTAAATTGTAAATATGATAATTAATAACTGATCAAAATAAATTTTTATTTGATTAAAATACGTACAAAATTTTTCTCTGTACGTAATTGCAATCAAGCGCAAAAGGGCATTTAGTGGATGCCTTGGCATCAAGAGTCGATGAAGGACGTGGCAGGCTGCGAAAAGTTAAGGGGAGTTGTCAACACACTTTGATCCTTAAATATCCGAATGGGGAAACCCAGCTCTTATGAGTTACTTATTAGTGAATTCATAGCTAATAAGAGTCAACCTAGTGAATTGAAATATCTTAGTAGCTAGAGGAAAAGAAATATATTCCGTTAGTAGTGACGAGCGAACGCGGACCAGGCCAATAATAATATTATAATAACTAGAACTTTCTGGAAAGTTAGACCATAGTGGGTGATAGTCCCGTATAGGTAAAAAATAATTTTATTTTCGAGTAGGGCGGAACACGTGAAATTTTGTCTGAATATGGGAAGACCACTTCCCAAGCCTAAATACTCCTTGATGACCGATAGTGAACTAGTACCGTGAGGGAAAGGTGAAAAGCACCCCGATAGGGGGAATGAAATAGTATCTGAAACCGAATGCCTACAAGCAGTCAGAGCTTCCATGAGAAGTGATGGCATACCTTTTGTATAATGGGTCAGCGACTTAGTCTGTGCAGCAAGCTTAAGCCGTTAGGTGTAGGCGGAGGGAAACCAAGTCTTAATAGGGCGTTAGTTGTACGGATTAGACTCGAAGCGGGATGAGCTTAATATGAGCAGGTTGAAGATGCAGTAACATGCATCGGAGGACCGAACCAGGAAACGTTGAAATGTTTTTGGATGACTTGTGTTAAGGGGTGAAAGGCCAACCAAATTCCGCTATAGCTAGTTCTCCGCGAAAACTATTTAGGTAGTGCGTTATGTGAATGATATCGGGGGTAAAGCACTGGATGGGCTAGGGGGAAGCGATTCCTACCAAACCTAACCAAACTCTGAATACCGATACTCTATGCATAGCAGACAGACTATAGGTGCTAAGGTCTATAGTCGAGAGGGAAACAGCCCAGATCACCAGTTAAGGCCCCCAAATAATGGCTAAGTGGGAAAGTATGTAGAAAGACCAAGACAGGCAGGAGGTTGGCTTAGAAGCAGCCATCCTTTAAAGATAGCGTAACAGCTCACTGTTCTAATTAAGTTTTTCCGCGACGAAGATGTAACGGGGCTAAAGCCATTTGCCGAAACTGTGACTTTGTAATTATTGCGATAATTACAAGGGGTAGCGGAGCGTTCTGTAAGCCGTTGAAGATGTTTTGAAAAAAATGTTGGAGGTATCAGAAGTGCGAATGCTGACATGAGTAGCGATAAAGAGTGTGAGAGACACTCTCGCCGAAATCCTAAGGTTTCCTGCGTAAAGTTAATCTGCGCAGGGTTAGTCGACCCCTAAGGCGAGGCAGAAATGCGTAGTCGATGGGAAACAGGTTAATATTCCTGTACCTTCTGAGAGTTGACGGATTATGTAAATAGTATTTTCTTATTGGATTGAAAATGCTGTGAAATAGTTCCTGGAAATAGCCTCAGAATATAGATCGTACCTAAACCGACACAGGTAGGAAGGTAGAGTATACCAAGGCGCTTGAGAGAATGATGTTGAAGGAACTCGGCAAAATGCTCTTGTAACTTCGGAATAAGAGAGACCAATATTTAGGCAACTATTTATTGGTGGCACAGAATAGGGAGAAGCGACTGTTTATCAAAAACACAGGTCTCTGCTAAGTCGTAAGACGATGTATAGGGACTGACGCCTGCCCGGTGCCGGAAGGTTAAATGGTGGAGTGCAAGCTCTAAAATGAAGCCCCGGTGAACGGCGGCCGTAACTATAACGGTCCTAAGGTAGCGAAATTCCTTGTCAGGTAAGTTCTGACCCGCATGAATGGCGTAACGATTTCTCCGCTGTCTCCAACATCAACTCAGCGAAATTGAATTCTCCGTGAAGATGCGGAGTACGTGTAGTTAGACGGAAAGACCCCGTGCACCTTTACTATAGCTTTACAGTGGTATTAGAAAAATAATGTGTAGGCTAGGTGGTAGACTTTGAAGCAGATGCGCTAGCATTTGTGGAGTCAAAAGATGAAACACCACCCTTTATTTTTTTGATATCTAACCAACATCCATTATCTGGATGTGGGACCCTGTATGGTGGGTAGTTTGACTGGGGCGGTCGCCTCCCAAAGAGTAACGGAGGCGCGCGATGGTAGGCTCAGGCTGGTCGGAAATCAGCTTTAGAGTGCAATGGCAAAAGCCTGCCTGACTGCGAGACGTACATGTCGAGCAGAGTCGAAAGACGGTCATAGTGATCCGGTGGTTCCGAGTGGAAGGGCCATCGCTCAACGGATAAAAGGTACGCCGGGGATAACAGGCTGATACCCCCCAAGAGTCCATATCGACGGGGGTGTTTGGCACCTCGATGTCGGCTCATCACATCCTGGGGCTGGAGAAGGTCCCAAGGGTTTGGCTGTTCGCCAATTAAAGTGGTACGTGAGCTGGGTTCAGAACGTCGTGAGACAGTTCGGTCCCTATCTGCTATACGAGTTGGAAATTTGACAGGATTTGTCCCTAGTACGAGAGGACCGGGATGAACGTACCTCTGGTGTACCAGTTGTTCCGCCAGGAGCATCGCTGGGTAGCTATGTACGGACAGGATAACCGCTGAAAGCATCTAAGCGGGAAACCCACCTGAATACTAGATTTCCCAATTAGAGTCGTGGAAGACCACCACGTTGATAGGTTGGATGTGGAAGTGCAGTAATGCATGAAGCTTACCAATACTAATAACTCGATTGGCTTGATTACAATATCGTACAGAGAAAAGTTTTTTACTAAAAGTTTCCTGGTAACAATAGCAACAGATAAACACCCGATCCCATTCCGAACTCGACCGTGAAAGCTGTTAGCGCCGATGGTACTGTGCCTTAAGGCATGGAAGAGTAGGTCGTTGCCAGGAATTATATTTATATTTTTTCTAAAAAATATATCCTTAAGTCTATGAATTTCACAATTGTTGTTCCTCTTTATAATGAGGCAGAAAATGTTGAAAATTTGATTAATGAAATATATTTCGTATTTAAGGATTATAAACCAATTGAATATGAGATAATACTTGTTAACGATGCAAGTAATGACAATACTTCTGAAATTTTAAACAGTTTAGAAAAAAAATATCAAAATCTTAAAACTTTAAACAATAAAAAAAATGTTGGTCAGAGCTTTTCATTAATAAAGGGTATTAAATCGTCTAAATTTAATACAATAGTTACATTAGATGGAGATTGTCAAAATAACCCTGCAGATATTCCTAAGCTTTTAAAAAAATATAATAGCGACAATGATATTGGTTTGGTTGGCGGTTTAAGATTAAAAAGAAAAGATACAATAATAAAAAAAATTTCATCAAAAATAGCTAATAAAGTTAGAAAAATAATTTTAAACGATAAATGTGACGATACTGGTTGCTCATTAAAAGTATTTGACAAAAAAATTTTTATAAAATTACCTGAATTTGAGGGCCTTCACAGATTTATGCCCGCTTTATTCAATGGCTATGGTTGCAAAACTTTTTTTATACCTGTAGATCATAGGGCAAGATTATTTGGAAAATCAAATTACGGCACTTTTGGACGTCTCTATCGAGGAATTATTGATATCATTAGAGTGCTAAAGATTTTAAAAAATTTAAATAATGATTGATTATTTTGAAAATTTATCTCAAATTGAAGTTATATTTTTAACAATAGGTTTTTTAGGGCAAGGTTTATTTGCTTCAAGATTTGTATTTCAATGGATATATTCAGAAAAAAAAGGTGAAAGCTATATTCCTTTAATTTTTTGGTATTTAAGTATCTTTGGAGGGGTAGGACTGCTAACCTATGCAATATTTAGAAAAGATCCAGTGATTATTTCAGGTCAATTATTTGGAATATTTATATATTTAAGAAATTTAATATTAATTTATAAGAAGAAAAATGAAAAAAATTAATAATTTTATTAATGGCAGCATTACATCTTATTCAAAAGATTATTTGCCAGTTTATGATCCATCTAAAGGGGAAATTATCAGCGAGGTAATATTATCCAATAAAGAAGATTTTGATAAAACTATCGAAAGTTCTGAAAAAGCATTTTTATCTTGGTCAGAAGTAACCCCTCTTAAAAGATCAAGAATTATAAGTAAATACAAAGAAATTTTAGAGAAAAATATTGAGTTGTTAGCAAAATTAGTTTCTATTGAGCATGGTAAAACATTAGATGACGCAAAAGGCTCTGTTATCAGGGGGCTAGAAGTAGTAGAATTTGCATGTGGCATTCCTCATTTATTAAAAGGAGAGTTTTCACAAAATGTAGGAGCATCAATTGATTCATGGTCCATTCGACAACCTCTTGGGTTGACAGCAGGAATAACGCCTTTTAATTTTCCAGCTATGGTGCCAATGTGGATGTATCCAATATCTATAGCTTGCGGAAATACATTTATTCTTAAACCTTCTGAAAAGGATCCATCTTGTGGTTTAAAATTAGCTGAATTATTTAGTGAAGCCGGTTTACCTGATGGTGTATTCAATGTACTTAATGGAGATAAAGAAATAGTTAATGCTTTAATTAATAGTAAAAAAATTTCATCAATAAGCTTTGTTGGCTCAACTCCAGTTGCTAAGTATATATATGAACAAAGTGCAAAGACTGGAAAAAGAGTCCAAGCTCTAGGCGGAGCAAAAAATCATTTAGTAGTAATGCCAGATGCAAATATTAATCAAGCTGTAGATGGTATTATGGGGGCTGCATTCGGATCAGCAGGAGAGAGATGCATGGCTGTTTCAGTAGCGGTAGCAGTGGGAGATATCGCTGAAGAGTTAGTTGAAAAGATTAGCTCAAATGCTCAAACATTAAAAGTTGCGCCATGGACAGATGATGAGTCTCAAATGGGACCTGTAATTTCGAAAGAACATAAAAATAAAATAATTGAATATATTGATGAAGGTGAAAAAGAAGGTGCTAGTTTAGTTTTAGACGGAAGGAATATAAATATTCAAGGTTATGAAAATGGATACTTTGTAGGACCAACAATTTTTGATAATGTTAATAAAAATATGAAGATTTATAAAGAAGAAATATTTGGACCAGTTTTATCAGTAATCAGAGCTAAAGATTATAAAGAAGCTTTAGATTTAGTTAATAATCATCAATTTGGTAACGGCACAAGTATATATACATCAGATGGTGAAGTCTCCAGACATTTTACAACCAATACAAAAATAGGGATGGTAGGAATTAACGTACCAATACCTGTTCCAATGGCATTTCATAGTTTTGGTGGTTGGAAACAGTCTCTTTTTGGAGATCATGCTATGCATGGTATTGAAGGAGTTAGATTTTTTACTAAACTTAAAACAATTACATCTAGATGGCCTAAGAGTATTCAAGCTGGGCCAGAATTTAAAATGCCCACAAATTAGTTAATGAATACATTAATCACTGGTGCAGCCGGGTTCATAGGCTTTCACTTAACAAAAAAATTTTTAAGTAAAAATTTGAGCGTTTATGGAATAGATAACTTAAATAGTTATTACGATATAAACCTAAAGAAGGATAGAATTAAAAAATTAAAAAAAAATAAAAAATTTCATTTTTTTAAAATTGATTTATGTGAATATAAAAAACTAAATAATATTGTTAAAAAAAATAATATTAAAATTATTATTCATCTTGCCGCCCAAGCAGGTGTTAGAAAGTCTATAAATAATCCTAAAATATATTTTAAGAACAATTTAGAGGGTTTTTTCAATATATTAGAAACTTCAAGGCATAATAAAATAAATCATTTGATTTTTGCTTCAACAAGCTCAGTTTATGGTGATACTTCTAAATTTCCAGTTAATGAAAAAGATAATACTGAAAAACCTCTCTCTTTTTATGCAGCAACAAAAAAATCAAATGAAGTTATGGCTCATTCATATTCAAATATTTATAAATTACCTTGCACAGGTGTAAGATTTTTTACGGTATATGGGCCATTTGGAAGGCCAGATATGGCATATTTTAAATTTACTAAAAACATAATAAATAATAGATTAATTCAATTATATAATAATGGAAAACATCTAAGAGATTTTACATATATTGATGATATTGTTGATGGTATTTTTTCAATAATAAAAAAACAATCAAAAAAAAATATTCCTTTTGAAATCTTTAATATTGGAAATGGATCACCAAAGAAAATAATTGATTACTTAAAATATATTGAAAAACACTTAAATAAGAGAGCAAGGATTAAAAAATTACCAACCCAATTGGGTGATGTTATCAAAACACATTCTAGTATAATCAAAATAAGTAAATTTTCTAACTATAAACCAAAAACTAATATTGATGTTGGTATAAAAAAATTTATTGAATGGTATAAGGATTATTATAAAAAAAATTAAATTTTTTCTAAAGCATTTATAAGTTTATTTGTATCTTGAAAATTATTATAATGAGTCATGCTAAGTCTAACAACTCCATCATTAACATCTATTCCTAGATAATTTAAACATCTCCAAGCATAAAAGTTATCATTTCTTGTCGCAATTTTAAATTTTTGTAAAGTATTTGAAATATTCTCAGATGATTTTTTTTTGGAGTAAAAAGAAATTGTAGGTGCCCGGTCTTTATTTTTAATTCTATTCTTCCCAATTAAATGTAAGTCTTTTCTATTATCTAAATAATTTAATATTGGATTAGCTATGTATTCTTCATGCAATGATATAAGATTGTTAATTTTGTCAATTTTTTCCAAAATACTTATATTCTTCTTTTCAAAATGATGTTTATAAAGATTATCAAAATATTCATAAATTCCAATTAATGACACCAACTCTTCATGATTGGGGCCACCTGGATTTATTGTATAGGGATATTGTCCATTTAAAAACTCATGATTTTGATTGGGTAAATCTTTTAGTATTTCCTCTTTCCCATACAACAATGCAAGATGCGGTCCATAAGTTTTGTACAAACTAAAAGTATAAAAATCTACACCTAACTCTTTAACATTAGGAAAACCATGTGGTGCAAATGAGACACCATCGCCAATGACTATTATATTATTACTATGAGCTAAATCAGAAATTTTTTTTAAATTATTTACTGATCCTACTAT
>CACKSM010000009.1 GCA_902602885.1 uncultured Alphaproteobacteria bacterium | reverse complement strand
AGCTTTCCAATACATTTCATCTGCTGTAGCATGAGATAATTTTTCAAGTGTAAATCTGCCATCAGCGTAGTTAGTATATTCTGGGTTAAGTGGTAACTCTTGATAAGTTAGAGGATGTATTTTCATGGGTCTAGCCAAATCTAGAGATCTACCAGTTTCTTTAATAACTGGCTTTACAACAAATCTATAATTACTAACTAAATCTTCCATAAAATTTACTCAACTTATCACAAAATAATGAAAAAAAAATTTTAAAATAAATTCTTAATAGCTTCAATATGTCGTGGTTTTACTTCACAGCATCCACCAACTAGAGTAACACCTTCATTTAAAGAATTTGAAACAAAGTTTTTATATTTTTCTTCTCCAAACTCTTCAATTCGACTTCCAAGTAACTCAACGGGATCAATATAATCATAATGTCCTTCAAAACCCTCTGAATTGAATTTTTCTTTATTACTAGTAGGCAGTTGTTTAAATAAATTCATTTTATAACCAAAAGGAAGCTTTTGTTTATTGAACATAGGAATACTCAAATTAACAATTTCAGGAGATACGCAGGCTGATACTATGCCGCAACAATTAAATTTTTGTATAGTTTCAAAAAGTTCATCAAGACTTTCTCCAGATGGTAATTTTCCATCATAACGTAAGTGCACACCTACAAGAACTTGTTTATTAAATTCTTTTGAAGCTTCTAAAGCAATTTTTATTTCTTTGATGGAGCACAAAACATCTAAGTAAAATATATCAACGTAATCTTTTAATATTTTTGCAATTTCATGAAAATAATTAAACATTGTTTCATCAGTTTCAAAATGTATTGGGGAATATGTATTACCTTGGTTTGGTAGAGAGCCTGCAAGAATAACTTTTTTATCACTTTCATTTTTTGCTTTTAATGCGAGTACTCCAGCAGATCTTATTCCAAATTCAAATTTTTCAAGTAAATTGTATTTTTTTAATAGCCTTCTTCTAACACTAAAATTTGAGGTAACGATTAATTGTGATCCTGCATTTATAAAATTTTTATGCATATCTACAACCATTGAGTGATTATTTTCATTTAATAAAGCTTGTGCAGACCAAAGATCACCGGTTGTTTCTAAACCCATTTCCATTAAAGTTTGACCGGAACCTCCATCAAAGAGGTATTTCTTATTTTTTAAAAACATTTTTTGGAAAATTAGTAGAAATAATGTGGCGCATTTAAATGCGCCACAAAGAAAATTAAAATTTTATGCAAACCACCAACGTTCAGAAAGTTTGTTACCGTCACTTTCCCAGTTACCAGCAACATTTTCACCGTGAGCAAGTTTTGTAGAACCAGCACCAACGTATTGGTTAAATGCATAAACAATTGCACCACCATCGTAGTTACAAAGAGCTTGTGCTTCCCAGTACATTGATTTTCTTTTTTCTGCATCAAGTTCTGATCTAGCAGCTCTAACAAGTTCATTGAAACGAACAGTTGAATCAGTTTGAACTAGATTGCCCCAAGCAGCTTCATTCCACTCAGTATCATCTGTGAATGCAGCAGACCACATCATATCTTCTGTAGGTCTTCCACCCCAAGAACTCATACTGAAACCTTTAGTGTTCCATACGTTACTCCAGTAACCATCTTCAGGTTCTTTTTTAACTCGAAGATCGATACCACATTCTTGAGCAGATGCTGCTATCAAGTTAGTTGCATCTGTACATCCCGCATAAGGAACCTCAGAAGTACTAATTTCAATTGGCCCACTTACTCCAGATTTTTTCCAGTGATAAGCAGCTTTATCAGCATCGAACTCTCTCTGCTCTAAAGCATTATTATGATATGGGTGAGCAGTAGAGATCGGGTGATCATTACCCACTGTTCCATATCCCAGCATTATCTTATCAACAATTTCTTGTCTTTTGATTGCAAACTTCATTGCCATACGAACATCGAAATTATCAAATGGTGGCACATTTAATCTCATAGGAGCTGTATAGTGTGCATATCCAGATGCTGCAGTAATTTCAACATTTGGATCTCTAGTTAATAAATTTGCAGTTCTTAAGTCAACACCGTTCATCCAGTCTATTTCACCATTTAATAAAGCTGCTTGTCTTGTAGCAGGATCATTAATTCCGATTACTTCAACTGAATCAAAGTGTGCAACACTATCACCTTTGAAATAATTTGGATTTCTTTTTCCAAATTTTGCTCCAACACCTGGATTGAATTCATCCATAATGTATGGACCAGTTCCAATAGTAGATTGAGCATCAACAACTCCATCTTTTGTCGGTTTAATCATAATGTGATAATCAGTTGTTATTGCAGGCCAATCGGCATTTGCACCCTTCAGCTTAAAAATAACTCTATTATTTCCATCAGCTGAGACTGTATCAATCTGAGATAGCAATCCACCTGCTGCTGAAGCGGTATCTGGATTCATGTGATACTGATAGTTGAGTACAACATCTTCTGCAGTCATTGATTTTCCGTTATGGAATTCAACACCTTTACGAAGATTATATACCCAAGTTTGAGCATCATCAGATTCAATTGACTCAGCAAGCTCTCCAACAATAGTATGATCAGAATCAACAACTGTTAAGCAGTTTTGATATGACCAAGCTGTGGCTTGCATGAATGAACTTTGATATGTTGCAGGGTCAAGTGTATCTGTAGTATCAGCCGCACCATTAGCCCATCTTAGATGCCCACCTTTTTTTGGCGTAGCAGCAACAGCTTTATCAGCAAGTGATAGAGCTATTGGCAGAGTTACACCAGTTGCAAGGACAGACATCATGAACTGTCTTCTGTCGATAAGCCCTTTTGTAAGCTTTGAAGACTGTTCTTCAATGTATTTGTCTATTTTCTTATTTTTCATTTGTCCTCCCTTATAATTGAACAAAAACCTAAGATTTTTGTTCATAATTTCTAGAAATTTAACAAAAAACAAACTTAAGTTAATACATAAAAACATATATAACGCTTTAATTCAACGTATAAATTATTAATTAATTATTAATTTTAGCTTGTATGTTGACCTAATTTATACAAAACTTTAAGAATTAAGATTGTATCTTTAAGGGGGGTATCATTACTAGAATTCATCCAATATTTAGAACAATTTTGCTGAGACTTACTCTTGGTCTCGTCACTGTTTTTGCATTTTCGGTAATAATATTTAGTACATTCTCCTTTTTACCAGGAGATTTTGCCACAGAAATATTAGGTCAAAGTGCAACAAAATCTGCTGTAAAAGCTCTCAGAGCAGAATTAGGTTTAGATAAACCCCCTGTGACAAGATACTTTGATTGGTTAGGGAATGTTTTTCAGGGAGATTTTGGCAGCTCTTTTTCTGGACGATCTAAAGTACAAGGGGATCAAGGTGATAGATCTAGAGAAGTTGTTGGATTAATAATTCCCAGGCTGAAGAATACTCTATTTTTAACAGGAGTTGCCGCCATGTTGGCTATCCCTCTGTCTTTAATTTTAGGTATCTCAGCAGCATTATATAGAAACTCTTATTATGATAGATCAGCAACTGGAGTCAGCTTGGTGACTGTATCATCACCGGAATTTTTTACTGCATATATTTTTATTCTTTTACTAGCAACTCTGTTTCCAGTTTTTCCAACTATTTCTACTGTTGATGAAACTACAACTTTAGTTGAAAGATTTTACAGGACGGCACTTCCAGTTTTTACATTAACATTAATTACGATGGGTCACATGATGAGAATGACAAGGTCAGCAATAATTAATATTTTATCAAGTGAATATATTGAAATGGCAAAATTATCAGGAGCCTCAAGATATGAAGTAGTTGTTAAGCACGCACTTCCAAATGCTTGGGCACCTATTTCTCAAGTAATTGCAATAAACTTAGCTTACATGTTGATTGGTTCAGTTGTTGTTGAATATGTTTTTAATTATCAAGGTATAGGCAGGCTTATGGTTGGATCAGTCTACAATCGCGATCTTCCAGTTGTACAAGCTTGTGCATTAATTTTTGCATCAACATATGTAATCTTAAATTTAATTGCTGACCTGATTGGTATTATTTCTAACCCGAGGTTATTATATCCAAAATGAGCGAAAATTTATCTTATTCTGCAAAAAGTGAAGTTGCTAATTTAATTAAAAGAAGGACTAGATTAGAGAGATTAAAAATTGCTTTATCAAAAGCTCCAATGTCAGCTTGGTTTGGGATGATTGTACTCTTTATATATTTTTTTGCTGCAATATTTGCTCCTTTAATTGCCCCACACGGAGAAGCAGAAATATTTCCTGTTGCTTATGCTCCTTGGGGTGATGGTCACATATTTGGTACTGATCAAATTGGAAGAGATATCTTCTCTCGTATTATCTACGCTGCTAGAAATACAATTGGTATTTGTTTATTGGCTACTTTTATTGCTTTAGGAATTGGAACAGTGTTTGGAATTATAGCAGCTCTAGATAGAAGGTATTTAGATCAGCTATTAAGTAGGATAGTTGATACGCTTATGGCTATACCTGTAATGATTTTTACTTTTATACTCTTATCAGTTTTTGGTCCTACAAATTTTAATTTAATTATAATTTTAGGAATTTTAGAGTCTACTAGATTTTTCAGAATATCAAGGTCAGTTGCAGTAGGTCAAGTTGTTTTAGAATATGTAGAGGTAGCAAGATTAAGAGGTGAAAACTTATCTTATATTATTTTTAAAGAAATACTCCCAAATATTGCTTCGCCATTGATAATTGAATTTGGTTTAAGATTTATATTTGTAATTTTTACAATTTCTAGTTTGAGTTTTTTAGGAATTGGAATTCAACCTCCTTCTGCAGATTGGGCATCAATGGTAAGAGAAAATGCAATACTTATCCAATATGCTCAATATGATATAACAGCAGGCTTAACACCATTAATTCCAGCTGCTGCAATTGCTTTACTTTGTGTATCAATTAATTTTGTTGTTGATTGGTATCTTTACATTACTAGCGGATTAAAAGATGACGTCAAATAAATCAAAAGAACTTTTACTTGAGATGAAAAACATTCACATTGATGGATTTTCAGATGAGAGATGGCATAAAATTTTAAAGGGTGTAGATTTGACTTTATACAGAGGTGAAATACTAGGATTAATAGGAGAGAGTGGTGCTGGAAAATCGACCATGGGTAAAGCTGCAATGGGCTATACTCAACCAGGTTGTAAGATTATAAAGGGAGAAATTAATTTTAATGGAATAGATCTCGCAAAACTAACAGAATTTGAAAAGAGAAAAATTTGGGGAACCAAAATATCTTATGTTGCTCAATCAGCAGCAGCATCGTTTAATCCTGCTCATAGGTTAATGGATCAAACAATAAGTGCCGCTAATAGATTAAAACTAAATCCAACTGATGCGCTCAAAAAAGATGCTGTTCAACTTTATGAATCACTGCAGCTTCCAGATGCTGAAAATATAGGAGATAGATATCCGCATCAAGTATCTGGTGGACAACTTCAAAGAATAATGACAGCAATGGCTATGTCACCAAGACCTGAACTAATTATTTTTGACGAACCAACAACTGCCTTAGATGTAACTACTCAAGTTGAAGTTTTATCTGCTATGAGATCTATAGTAGATAAATTTAATACAGCAGCAATTTATATTACCCATGATTTAGCAGTAGTTGCTCAAATGGCAGATAGAATTAAGGTTCTACGATACGGTGAAGAAGTTGAAGAAGCTGAAACAAGAGATATGCTATCTAATCCAAAAGAAGAATATACTAAATCTCTTTGGTCGGTAAGATCGTTAATAAAACCAGAAGAAACAAACGAAGATTATATTCTATCAATAAAAAATATTGATGCAGCATATGGATCATCAAAGGTTCTGCATAATGTTTCTATTGATATTCCTAAGGGTAAAACAGTCGCCATAGTTGGAGAGAGTGGTTCTGGAAAATCTACTACAGCAAGGGTCATTACAGGGTTACTTCCACAAATAAAAGGTGAAATAATTTTTGATGGAAAAAAATTATCTCCAAAACTTGAACAAAGATCAAAAGAAGAATTAAGAAAAATTCAAATTATTTTCCAAATGCCAGACACCGCAATGAACCCTCGTCAAACTGTTGATGAAATAATAGGAAGGCCAATAGAATTTTATCAAGGTATAAAAGGGAAAGAAAGAGAAGCAAAAGTTATTGAATTATTAAAAATGATTGAGCTGGATGAAACTTTTTTAGATAGATTACCATCCGAATTATCTGGAGGTCAAAAACAGAGAATTTGCATTGCAAGAGCTTTAGCGGCTAACCCAGATTTAATTATTTGCGATGAAGTGACATCAGCGCTAGATCAAATAGTTCAAGAAGGAATATTAAAATTACTACAAAAATTACAAAAAGAGCTTGGTGTAACTTATATTTTTATAACCCATGATATAGCAACAGTTAAAGCAATCTCAGATGAAATAGTTGTTATGTATCAAGGTGAGGTAGTGGAACAGGGTTTGAAAAGTAAAATTTTAAATCCACCACATCCTGATTATACAGAACTGTTATTGTCTTCAGTTCCAGAAATGAATCCTGATTGGCTAACCAATCTTCTGAATAAAAGATCTTCCTAGTAAATCTATATTTTAAATAATGAATATATTTAAATTTTTACTTAATTTTTTTTCTAGCAAAGAAAATAGAATAGATAATCTAGAAGCAAAAAATATTATGATAATTGAGAACAATTTTAATAAAGATAATTTAACATTAGGTTCTATTTACAAAGTAAATCAAAATATTAAACTAAAAAATTTTAAAAATAAAATTCTTGAAGATAATTTAACAATAGTAGT
Organism: uncultured Alphaproteobacteria bacterium; assembly: GCA_902602885.1. Taxonomy (GTDB): domain Bacteria; phylum Pseudomonadota; class Alphaproteobacteria; order HIMB59; genus CACPNW01. The sequence continues at coordinate 29,072 of CACKSM010000009.1, read as the reverse complement.
TGCTGACAATAAAGGTAAAACTATTGGATATATTTCTAAAAAAGAGATAGATAATATTCAATAAATGAAAATAAATTTGAGTAAAAAAAATTATGTTATATCCGCTGGTGCAGATGGTTTAGGTTTTGCTATAGCAAATAAAATAATTATTTCAGGTGGTAAGGTATATTTATCTGATATAAATAAATCAAAAATTGATAAAATAAATTCAAATAAAAAATATCGTAATAAAATATTTGCTAAACACTTAGACTGTACAAATCCAAAAAAAATTAAAGAATATTTTAATTCTCTAACTAGCTTAAAAAAAATAGATGGATTAATAAATAATATTGGTATTGCAGGACCTACAAAGTATCTTCAAAATATTTCAATTGATGAATGGGATCAAACAATCAAAACAAATCTTAGTTCACATTTTTACTTTACTAAATTTGCTATACCATTCTTAAAAAAGTCTAAAAAAGCATCAATTATCAATTTATCTTCAACTGCTGGTTTGTTTGGTTATGCTCAAAGATCTCCTTACACATCTAGTAAATGGGCAATAATTGGATTAACTAAAACATTAGCTGTTGAATTAGGAAAATTTAAAATACGAGTAAATGCAATTTGTCCAGGTTCAGTGAATGGTGATAGAATGGAAAGAGTAATAAATGCAAAAGCTAAATTAATTAAATCAACAAGAAATAAAGTAAGAAAAGAACTAGAGTCAATGGTTTCATTAAAAAAATTTGTAGAAAAAGAAGATATTGCATCAATGGCATTATTTTTGTTAAGTGATGCATCAGAAAATGTATCTGGTCAAATCATGACTGTAGATGGAAATACTGAAAGAATGAATTAGTGGATAACAACGCTGACTACATCATTGTTGGAGCAGGGTCAGCAGGTTGTGTTCTAGCTAACAGATTGTCTTCACAATCAAAGAATTCAGTAATTTTATTAGAAGCTGGTCCATCGAGTAAAACCTGGAAAGTTGATATGCCAAGCGCACTTCTTTATGCAATGCATGACCCAAAATATAATTGGAAATATTATACTGAGCCTGAACCGTTTCTAAATAATAGATCTTTATATTGTCCAAGAGGTAAAATGATCGGAGGATGCTCTTCTCATAATGGAATGGTTTTTGCTAGAGGTCATAAAGAGGATTTTGACAGATGGTCTTCAAGTGGTTTAACTAATTGGTCATATGAAAAAGTTTTACCTTTTTTTAAAAAATTAGAAACTTGGTCTCATAATAGCAATGAAAGAGGTAAAGAGGGACCATTAAAAGTAAATAAGTCAAACATAGATAAAAAATATCCTTTATTCAAAAAAGTTTTAGAAGCTGCACAAGAAGCTGGATATAAAATATTTAATGACTCTAATAATATTGATAATGAAGGTTTTGGAACTTTTGATGTAACAATAAACAACGGTGTCAGACAAAGTGTTGCTAAGGCATACTTAGAACCAATACAAAATAGAAAAAATCTTAGAATAATAAATAATATTGATGTGAAAAAAATTCTTTTTAAAAATAAAACTGCGATTGGTGTTGAAACAATTAAAAAAAACTTAACAAATAAATATATAGCAAATAAAGAAGTTATACTTTGTGCAGGTTCAATTAATTCTCCTAAAATTCTTCAATTATCCGGAATAGGTAATGCAACATATCTTAAAAGCTTGGGAATAGAAGTAATTAATAATTTAGTTGGGGTGGGAGAAAATTTACAAGATCATTTAGAGATGTATATTCAATATAAATCTAAAAAAAATGAAACATTACATTCTTTAGCAACAAATTTTCTTTATCAAGCAATTGAAGGATCAAAATGGTTTTTATTTAAAAAAGGTAGATTGGCAAACTCACACTTAGAGTTAGGAGGTTTTGTTAAATCTGACAAATCATATCATCATCCAAACTTACAATTTCATTTTTTTCCATACTTAGTTATTAATCATGGTTTAGAAAATCCTAATTTTGAAGCTTTTCAATTTCATGTTTGTCCAAATAGACCAAAAAGTAGGGGTTTTGTTAAAGTTAAAACAAATAACTATAAAGATGATCCTAAAATACAATTTAATTATCTTAAGCATGAAGACGATTTAAAACAAATGAGAGAAGGTATAGGAATTGCTAAAAAAATTTTGTCTCAAAAAGCACTAAAAGAATATGTTGGCACAGAAATTAGACCTGGGAAGAATGTATCTAATCAAAATGAATTAGATGAAGTTATTAAAAATACATCTGAATCTGCGTATCATCCGTCATGTACAAATAAAATGGGTGAGGACGAAACTTCAGTTGTAGATCAAAACTTAAGGGTTCATGGAATTCAAAATTTAAGAGTTGTTGATGCTTCTGTAATGCCAAATATTGTTAGTGCTAATTTAAATGCGACAACTATTATGATTGCTGAAAAAGCTTATGACCAAATAAATAGTACCGTTAGTTAGAGAACTAAAATCTAATTTAATTAGATTGTTTTTCTTCTAAGAGTCCAACCGTATCTTTCGCTGTAGTATGCTTCGATACCATCAGCAAGATTAAGATCATAATTTGAGTCTATAGATCCTTCAAGAACCTTCTTCTCAATAGAACTCTGCTCTAGGTTGTCTTTTTGGTTATTTATATTTTCTGTTAATTTACTGTTCATATTTACAGATTTTACAATTACATAATAAAATAAAAAAAAACTAGAGTTTTTCTTAGTTTTAGTGTAAAGAAAATTACTTTGAATTTATTATTTTTGTAAATTTTGTAAATGAATATTGAATCTGACATAAATTTTGGCCCAAGGTTAAAAAAACAAAGGATAAGCAAAGGTTTTTCACAAGCTGAATTATCAAAAACTATTGGCATATCTCCTAGTTATTTAAATTTAATTGAAAGTGGAAAAAGAAAAATACCACTTTCCTTACTAATTAAAGCAGCTGATAAATTAGATTTATCAATTAAAGACTTCTCAACAGAATCTAGTAAACGACTTCTTTCAGACGTAATGGATGTTTTAAGCAATGAGATTTTTGATGATTTAAAGATAACCAATCACGACACAAGTGACTTTATTGGTTCAAATCCTAACATAGCTAAAGCATTACTTACCATAAATGATTCTTTTAAAAGTTTTAAAGAAGATATGCAAAATCGACTTGAAACGATGGATGTCAATGCGAATCAAATTGAAAAACCAACAAGACTACCTGTAGAAATCGTTTCAGATATTCTTCAAGAAAATAAAAATTACTTTCATGATTTAGAAGTAAGTTCTGAAAATCTAAGAAAAGAAATAGGTCTTGAAACTGGACCTAACATTGGTTCTGGATCTAAATTATCACTTTATCTCAAAGAAAAACATGGAATTGAAGTTAAAATAGTAACCATAAACGAAGATGAAAAAATAGTTAAAAGATTTGATGAAAATTCAAAAATTTTTTATCTTTCTGAAATGTTAACTTATACATCAAGAAACTTTCATTTAGCATCACAAGTTGCTTATTTAGAGGCTAATGATGTTATCAATAAAGTTATTAAAGATAATAACGTTGAATCAGAAGAAGTAGAACCTTTGCTTAAACTATCTTTACTAAATTATTATGCTGCTGCTTTTATGATGCCTTATAACGATTTTTTAAAGAGTGCTAAATTACATAAATATGATGTAGAAATTTTGATGCATCATTATGCTTGTAGTTTTGAACAAGTTACACATAGATTAACAAATCTTCAAAGACCTGGAAATGAAGGAGTGCCATTTCATTTTTTAAAAACAGATATTGCTGGAAATGTGTCAAAGCGATTTTCTTTATCTGGTATTCACATACCAAGACATGGAGGTTCTTGTCCTAGATGGAATGTGTATACTGCATTTTTAAATCCTGGAAAAATTCATCCTCAAATATCTAAGATGCCTGATGGGCGAGTATATTTTTGTATCGCAAGAGCTTTTGAGAAAGGAATTGAAAAACATGGAATGCCGAAAAGTTTTGTTTCGATTGGTCTAGGTTGTGATATGAAATACGCTAAAGATCTAATTTATTCTGAAGGAATTGATCTAAATAATAAAAAATTACAAATGCCAATTGGAGTTTCTTGTAGGATATGCCCTAGAGTGGAATGTCAGCAAAGAGCTTTTCCTCCAATTGATAAAGAACTTAAATTAGATATAAAATATCGAGGGACGTCACCCTACGTTACAATTTAGTTAAATTTTGACTAACATTTTACCTAAATTTTTACCATTAAGTAAATCTATAAATGCTTTAGGAGCATTTTCTATATTTTCATAAATTGTTTCTTTAAATTTTATTTTTCCTTCTGAAATCCAATTTCTCATATCAGTTTCAAAAGGCTCATTATCATTTTCATGATCAAAAATTAAAAAACCTTTAATTGTTAATCTTTTGACTAATACGTGCGCCATATTTTTTAGTCCAGCAGGAGCAGAAGTTGAATTCATTTGAGAAATCCTTCCGCAAATAACAATTCTTCCAAAATTTTTCATTCGAAAAATCGCAGACTCTAAAAAATCACCTCCAACATTATCAAAGTATAAGTCAAATCCTTCAGGACAAATTTCTTTTAAGTGAAGAACAAGGTTATCAATTTTTTTATAATTAAATGCTACATCAACATTTAATTCATTTTTTAACCAATCAACTTTTTCATCTGATCCTGTACTAGCATAAACTTTACATCCTAAATTTTTTGCAATTTGACAAACTGTTGATCCAACACTTCCACCTGCTGAAGATACAAGAATACTTTGTCCACTTTGTATTTTTCCATGATTAAAAAGACCGATATATGCAGTCTGCCCTGTCATTCCTAAAGGTCCTAGATAAGTTTGCAATGGAAGATCAGAATTTTTGATTTTTTTTAAATCCTTTCTTTTGCAAATAAAGTTATCTCTCATTCCAAAATTACTGAAAACAATATCTCCTTCTTTAAATTCTGTATCTTTGGATTTTTGAACTGAACCAATTGCATAACCTTCCATTTCCTCTCCTAGTAAAAAGGGCGGTTTATAATTTTTACGTTCTGTCATTCTTGCTCTCATATATGGATCAACAGATATCCATGAATTAAGAACATGAATATTATTTGTTTCATCTAATTCTAAAGTTTTAGATTTAATTACAAAATCATCTTCTTTAGGTAACCCAGTTGGTATATAATTTTTTAAAGCTACATATTTTGAGATTATTGTCATAATTATAATTTATATTTTTTCTTTAATTCTAGCAAATCTATTAAGAAATTATCTCTTATGTTACTTAAATCTTTTATAGAGTGATTCTTTGATTGTTTTTTTGTTCCTTTAATGATTTTTTCTTTAAGTTTCTTTGTTAGTTTTGGAGATTTAAGTTTAGTCCATGGAAGCTTCAATGCCGGTCCAAATTGATTTAACATGTGTTTCATACCCATTTCTCCTCCAGCTAGATGAAATGTAAGAAAAGTTCCCATTAGAGCCCACCTCATACCAGGACCATAAGTTATTGCTTCATCTAAATCTTTTGTTGAAGCAAATCCATCATTTACAATATGTAAACCCTCTCTCCACAAAGCTTCTTGTAATCTATCTGATAAAAATCCTGGCAATTCTTTTTCTACCAATAATGTTTTCATTTTAATTTTTTGATAAAATTTTTTTGCTTTATTTAGATATAAATTTGTAGTTTTTTTACCTTTTACAATTTCAACCAAAGGGAGAATATACACAGGGTTAAAGGGATGAGCTATGATTAATCTTTTTGGATTAATACATTTTGATTGTAAATCTGATGGAAGTAAACCAGATGAACTCGAAGCAATTATTGAATTTGTGGGAGAATACTTACTTATATTTTTTATAACATCTTTTTTTAAAGAAAGTCGCTCAGGTACATTTTCCTGAATTAAATCTGCATTCTTCACTGCTTTCTCAATATTCTCTACGATTTCCAAATTTTTGAAATTGATTTTTGTATTATATAATTTCTTTATAATTAAGTTTGTTCTTGTTATTTCATCTTTTAGAAAATTTAATTGCTGAGAATTTTTATCAAATGCTTTGACTTTTATACCATTTGCAAGAAATCTAAGTATCCAGCCGGTACCAATTACACCAGTTCCAATGACAGCAATATTTTTCAAATTAAAAATGTTTTTTTAGTTTTAATTTCTCTCTTGTCTGTTGCGGGGATAAAATAGATGCTCCCATATCTTCAACAATGCACCTTGCCTTTTCAACCAACTGTGCATTTGATGCAAAAACTCCTTTTTTTAAATAAAGATTATCCTCCAGTCCTACACGAACATTTCCTCCCAAAATAACTGCCTGTGCAGCCATAGGCATTTGAGATCTTCCTATTCCAAATCCAGACCAAATGCCTTCAGAAGGTACCATTTCAGCCATAGCTTTCATTGCGCTCGTTGTTGCTGGTGACCCCCAAGGTATACCAAGGCATATTTGATAAAAAGGAGGCCCATCAATTAAACCTTCTTTATAAAGTTGGTTAGCAAACCATAAATGACCCATTTCAAAAGCTTCCATTTCCGGTTTCACCCCAAGCTCCTGCATTTTTTTTGCTGCAGTTCTTAGTTGTATCGGTGTATGAATAAATGTCATGTTTGAGTCACCAAAATTTAGTGATCCGCAGTCTAAAGTACAAATTTCAGGCAATAACTCTTCAACATGTTCTAATCTGCTTAATGCATCGATCATATCTGTATTTGCTCCCACGGGATTTAAAGGATCTTTACCTGTTCCAACTTCAAAATCACCACCCATACCTGTTGTAAAATTTAAAACTACATCAGTATCAGAAGAGCGAATTCTATCTGCCACTTCTTTATAATAACTTAAATTTCTAGAAGGTTTGCCATCAGGTTCCCTTACATGTACATGAGCTATTGCCGCACCCGCTTTGGCAGCTTCAATTGAAGCTTCAGCAATTTGTTTTGGAGTTATAGGTAATTCAGGATGTTTGCCTGCCGTATCTCCTGATCCAGTTACAGCACACGAAATTATTACTTCATTATTCATTATTTTAAACTACTATATTTTTTGAATTAATAAAGAAAAACAATGAAGATATATTTAAATTCAGGAAGAGTTAAAAAAGAATGGACTGATTACAATGGTCATATGAATTTGGCATTTTATATTCATCTTTTTGATGCTGGATGGGAAGTTCTTTTACAAAAATTTAATATGGGTGAAACTTCTGCAAAAACAGAGAAGAAAACTACTTTTGCCGTAGAGTCACACACAACTTATGACAAAGAAGTGAAAGAAGGTGATGAAGTAGATATTAATTTGTTATTTCTTGATAGAGATAAAAAAAGATTAATTTATAAATTAGAAATGACACATAAGCTTGAAGGTTACAGAGCAGCAACAACAGAGGTTTGTTCTTTGTATGTTGATTTAAATATTAGAAAGGTTTCTGAATTAGAATTAGAAAAGCAAAAAGATATAGATAAATTTATTCAAGAAAATAAAAATAACTTTGATCCAGGTAATCTTACACTAATCAACAAGTTAAAAAAATAATTATAAATTTCTATAAGGTGTTCTATTAAATATTCTTTGAACCATTGGAACAAATTCTTTTAAAGGAATTGTATCATAATTTGGATCAAATGATGCTTGATCCCATCTTTCACAAAAATCTATAGTGTCTTTAAAGAATTCATGACCTTTGAATTTATCTCTTAGATTTCTATCTTTTCCATAATAATGATTATAGTAGTAGGCTTGAAACAAACCGTGTTGTTCTACTATCCATCTTGTTTTTTCAGAAACAAAAGGTTTTAATACTGCAGCTGCAAGTTCAGAATGATTAAGAGGTGCAATTTCATCGCCTATATCATGCAATAAGGAGGCTACCACCATTTCTTCCGAAGCTTGTTCACGTAACGCCCTTGATGCAGTTTGAAGAGAGTGTTCTAATCTAGATACCTTATACCCACCTAATGAATTGTCTAAACTTTCTAGCACTCTTACTATTCTATCAGCTGTACCTTCAATAAATTTATCTTCAAAATTAGCAAGAAGTTCATAATCCTCTTTATCACCATGTTTCATTTCAGTGAATTTTACTTCATCTTTAGACATGAAATAATTATACATATTTTTAAATTTTATGAAACTAATTCCTGAATGGTATGAACACCAATATTGTTTGATTGCTTGGCCATGTAATAAAGATCTTTATGGTAAAATTATAAATAAAGCTAGAGATGAAGTTGCAAATGTAATTAATGAAATTGCAAAAACTGAGCATGTTATTGTATTGTCAAATAAAGAGGACATTAATGAAATTCAAAATAAAACTGATCCTAAAAATATAGATATTGTAGAATGTAAATTAGATGATTCTTGGATGCGAGATATTGCACCAATTTTTTATAAAGAAGATCAAAAATTAAAATCAATTTGTTTTGAATTTAATGGTTATGGAAAGTATCCAGATTATTTAAATGATAATAAAATATCTAAATTTATTTCAAACTATTTAAATATCCCAACAAAAATTTCTGAATTAGTTATTGAAGGAGGAGCAATAACTTATGATGATAAAAAAAATTTATTTAGCACTAAAAATGTAATATTTAATAAAAATAGAAAACAAAAACATAATAGTGAATATATTATTAAAGAATTAAAGCTATTGTTTGATTTAAATTATATTTTCTTATTTGAAAATGGACTAATGGAGGATGATACAGATGGTCATGTTGATAATTTATTATGCCCTATTGGAGAAAATAAATATTTGATTGCTACAACTCACAAATTAGATCCTAATTATGAAATATTACAAAAAAATAAAGCTGATCTTATTAAATTTTTTAAAGATACTAATCAGACATTTGATTTAATTGAAGTTCCTTTACCTACAACAAAAAAGATTAATAATAAAAATATTATTAGTTCATATATAAATTTCTACTTCAGTAAAAATAAAATTATTTTACCTAAATTCAATGTTAAGGAAGACAATGAGGTAAAACTAACTTTTGAAAAGTTATTCCCAAATCGAGAAATTATGATGTTGGAAACAGAAAATATAAATTATGGTGGAGGAAATATTCATTGTATAACAATGAATGTCCCAAAAATATGAAAGTAAAAGTAGCAACATCACAATTTAAGGCACTTAAAGGAGACTTTGATGCTAATTTAAATAAAGCAATTAGTTTAGTTGAAAAGGCTTCTAATGAAAATGTTGATATTTTACTTCTGCAAGAATTATTTCAAGATCATTATTTTTGTTCAACAAAAAATGATAAATTTTTTGATCTTGCAATTGATTTTCCTTCTAATCCAATGTTCGAAAAATTATCTAATATTTGTAAGGATAAAAAGATTTCAGTACCAATTAGTTTTTTTCAAAAAAAAGAAAATAAGTTTTTTAACTCATTAGTTATGATTGATTCTTTCGGTAAATTAAGTGAAGTTTATAATAAATCTCACATCCCTGAAGGACCTGGATATAATGAGAAGTATTATTTTGAAAAAGGCAACACAGGTTTTATGGTTTTTGACACTCCTCTAGCAAAAGTTGGCTGTGCAATTTGTTGGGATCAGTGGTTTCCTGAGTGTGCAAGAATATTAACCTTGAAAGGTGCAGATTTAATTTTATATCCATCAGCAATTGGCTCTGAGCCACACATGCCTGAATTAAATTCAAAAGATCATTGGATTAATACAATGGTAGGACATGCTGCTGCAAATCAAATCCCTATAATAACTTCAAATAGAATAGGGAAGGAGGCCGAAGCTGATATTGAATTAAATTTTTATGGTAATTCTTTTATATTGGATCATCTTGGAAATGTAATAAATCGTATGAATGATAAGGATGAGGGAATAATAACTGCGACTTTAGATTTGTTAATTTCAAGAGAATATAGAAAATTATGGGGTAACTTTAGAGACAGAAGGCCTGATCTATATAAAAAAATTCTCGATTTTTAATTTATTTTATTTAATGTAATTTTTATTTAGGAGGGGAGTAATGCTTAAGTATTTTATATCTCTATTAATTTTAATTTCTTTTTCAGCTCAGGCTAAAGAAGAATTATTTATTTACAATTGGTCTGACTACATTGCCGAAGATACAATTGAAAATTTTGAAAATGAATTTGGCATTGATGTAACCTATGATGTTTTTGATTCAAATGAGGTTCTTGAAGCTAAACTTTTAGCTGGTGGGTCTGGCTATGATATTGTTGTGCCTTCAGGTTCTTTTTTAGAAAACCAAATCAAGGCTGGAGTTTTTCAAAAACTTGATAAATCTGAATTATCTAACTTAGGAAATTTAGATCCAGAAGTTTTATCAAAGATAGATGCACATGATCCAGGCGGTCAGTATTCAGTAAACTATATGTATGGCACAACTGGTATTGGTTACAATACTGATAAGGTTGATGAAGATGAGGTTACTAGTTGGAGTGTTTTATTTGACCCAGCGATAGCTTCCAAATATGAAGATTGTGGTATAGCAATGTTAGATGCACCATCTGAAGTAATGGAAATTGCCTTAAAATATGTAGGTAAAGATCCTAACACTGAAGACGAAAATGATTATAAGGCCGCTCTTTTAATGTTGCAGGAAATTAGACCTTTCATTAGGTATTTTGATTCTTCTCAATATATAGATGATCTTGCCAATGGTGAAATTTGTCTAGCTATGGGATGGTCAGGTGATGTTTTTATTGCAGCTTACGAAGAAATAGAACCAGTTTGGTATTCTATTCCTTCAGAGGGAACTGTAATTTGGTTTGATATGATGGCAATTCCAGCAGATGCAAAAAATGTTTTAAATGCACATAAGTTTATAAATTATATTTTGCGCCCTGAAGTTGCTGCAGATATTACAAACTATGTTTGGTATTCTAATCCAAACAAAGCAGCTAATGAGCTAGTTGATCCAGAAATTATAGGAGATCCAGCTATTTATCCAGATGAAGCAACTTTAAGTATGCTATTTGCTGATACAGCTGACTCACCTAAAAAGGCACAATTATCAACTAAATATTTTAATAAATTTAAATCAAATTAAAAAATATACTTCATTTCAGCACTAATATATTAATATTAGTGCTGATTTAAGATGGACAATAATTTTCTTGTAATTGAAAATATTTCTAAATCCTTTGGTGATAACAAAGTTTTAGAAAATATTAATTTAAATATTTCAAAATCTGAATTTTTTGGTCTCTTAGGATCTTCGGGTTCAGGCAAAACTACCTTACTAAGAATACTAGGTGGATTTGAGAAGCCAGATTCAGGACGCGTAATACTCGACGGAACGGACATAACTAACCTTGAACCTTTTGATAGACCATTAAACTATATGTTTCAATCGTATGCTCTATTTCCTCACTTAAACGTATTTAATAATTTAGCTTTTGGAATAAAAGAAAATTTTACCCAAAAAGAAATTGAAACAAATGTAATAAATATTGCTGAACTTTTATCTATTGAACATTTATTAAATAGAAAAATTAAGCAATTATCAGGTGGAGAGCAACAACGAGTTGCCCTTGGTAGGTGCTTAATAAAAAAACCTAAGTTATTATTATTAGATGAGCCTCTTGCAGCACTAGATAAAAAACTAAGATCAAAAACACAATTAGAGTTAACAACACTCCAAAAGAAACTAAAAATTACATTTGTTTTCGTCACTCATGATCAGGAAGAAGCAATGTCCATATCTGATAGAATGGCAATAATGAAGAATGGTCTTATTTTGGAATGTTCTAGTCCTGAAGAGATTTATGAAAATCCTAAAAGTCTTTATACTGCCAATTTTATAGGAATTGCAAATATAATTGAGATTTATAAGAAAGATGAAAATTTTTATTCTGATGATTTAGGTGTAAATTTTAAATTAAACAAAGAATTAAAAAATACAAAAACTAATATTTTACTAAGACCAGAGAAAATAAAAATACAATCAATAAATAACTTAAAAACAAGTTCATTTAATTCCTTTAGCGGAGAAATTTTAGAAAAATCATATTTAGGAAGCTTTACTCGATATGAAATTAAAATTAATAATATGATAATTTCAGTTTTAGATCAGAACTTTAACTCCAACTCAAATTATAATTTCCCAAAAGGGGAAAAAGTTATTTGTAGTTGGGAAAGTGAATCTATTAAGATTTTAGAGGATTAATTGAAAAATAAATTATTTGAAAAATATTTTGTTTTTAGTCCTTATTTTTGGCTTGTTCTATTTTTTTTTATTCCATTAGCTATAATTTTTAAAATATCAATTTCTGTATCAGAATGGGGGATGCCTCCTTATCAAGATATTTTTCTTTTTGATAATGGATTTAAGATTAATACTACATTTGAAAACTATATTTATATATTTAGTGATTATTACTACATTGGATCTTTTGTAAACTCTTTGATTCTCGCTTTAATATCTACTTTTTTTTGTTTACTTATTGGTTTCCCATTAGCTTTTTATATTGCGACTTCAAATATCAGATTAAGAAATATCCTATTAGTTTTAATAGTTATTCCATTTTGGTCATCATTTTTATTAAGAGTATATGCATGGAAAATAATTTTACAGAACAATGGAATTTTAAATGTAATACTTCTAAACGTAGGCATAACATCAGAGCCACTTCAGTTATTATACAATCAATACGCTGTTATCATGGGAATTGTATATACTTATTTACCTTTGATGATTTTACCACTTTATGGATACTTAAATAAATTTGATTTAAATTTAATTGAAGCATCAAAAGATTTAGGACTAAATCGTATTAAAACTTTTTTTAAAGTTATACTTCCTTTGTCTGTTCCAGGAATTGTTGCTGGATCTTTACTAGTTTTTATACCTGTTGTTGGAGAATTTATCATACCTGAAATGTTAGGCGGTAGTGATAGATTGTATTATGGAAAAATATTATGGGAGGAATTCTTTGTTAATAGAAATTGGCCAGGTGCTAGTGCTTTAGCTTTTAGTGGAATTATTATTTTGGTTTTACCAATTGTTATTTTTCAAATACTTTATTCTCGTTGGAGTCAAAAAAATGAAATCTAGTTTAATCAAAAGTACAGTTATTTTTTTAGGTTTATTTTTTTTATATTTCCCAATTTTAGTTTTAATTTTTTACTCATTTAACGAAAATAAGAGAGTAATGGTTTGGAAAGGATTTTCTTTAAGATGGTACAATGAATTATTTAATAATGAACAAATAATTGAGGCATTTATTATTAGTATTAAAATTGCAGCTTTGTCTGCAACTTTTGCTACAATTTTAGGAGTTATGATTGGATATTCACTTGTAAGAATAAGAAAAATTCCTTTTAAATCATTTTATATTTTTCTTTCTTCAACACCTTTAGTTTTACCAGAATTAATTTTAGGTCTTTCAATGTTACTTTTTTTTATAAGCTTAAATAATGTAATTGGATTTCCATCATCTAGAGGACAATTAACTATTTTCATATCGCACGTTACTTTTTGTATTGCATTTGTCGCAATTATTATTCAAGCAAGATTAACTGACTTTAACAAAAATATTGAGGAAGCTGCGATGGATCTAGGCTATAATTATACCAAGGTACTATATAAGATAACTTTACCAATAATTTTACCTTCTATTATTGCTGGTTGGTTATTAGCTTTTACAATTTCTTTAGATGATCTAGTTGTTGCAAGTTTTACTACTGGGCCTGGAGCTAACACATTGCCAATTGTAGTTTTTTCAAAAGTTAGATTAGGATTAAGTCCTGAAGTAAACGCATTATCAGCAATTTTAATGTTTGCTTTAATAATAATTGGTTTATTTTATTTTTATTTTAATAAAAAATTTAAACATTAAGTAATAAATATTCTCGCTCCCAAGAACTAATTACTGATAAATAAGCTTGATACTCAACTCTTCTTATCGCAGCAATAGACCTTACAAATTTTTCATTAAATATGGTTTTTATATCTTCATCATTTTCAAAAAGAGTTAACGATTCATCCATATTTTTAGGTAGATTAGAATTTTTATCTTTAAATGCACTATCTTTAGTTTCTGGATTTGGTTTTAAGTTGTTTTTCATTCCTAAATATCCTGAAGCTAAATTAGCTGCAAACACTAGATATGGATTTGTATCAGATCCAGGAATTCTATTTTCAATACGTATATTCCTTTCCTCAATTGATGGAATTCTAAAACCACAACTTCTATTACCTATTCCCCATTTAACATTTTTAGGAGCACCCCAAGTTGCAAACAATCTTCTAAATGAATTTATATTTGGAGCATATATTGGCATTAATAACGGGGTATATTTTTCCAAACCACCTAAATAGTTTTTCATTTTTTTTGAAATTTTCGTTGATTGATTAAAAAAAATATTTTTATTTTTTTCATTATATATCGATTGATGTATGTGCATTGCGCTACCAGGTTGGTTCTCCATAGGTTTTGCCATAAATGTTGCATGAAGTTTATGTTTCAAAGCTGACTGTCTTAGAGTTCGTTTAAATAAAAATACCTGGTCTGCTAGATCTAAAGGATCACCATGTTGAAAATTAATTTCCATCTGAGCTGAACCAGATTCATGATTAATAGTATCAATTTCAATATTTTGTGCTTCACAATAATTATATACATCCTCAAAAAGATGATCAAATTCGTTGACAGCATCTATACCTAAGGCTTGCTTACCTGTTTCTTGTCTACCTGATTGACCCACTGGCACTTCAAGGGGGTAATCTGAGTCAGCATTAGGTTTCACTAAATAAAATTCTAACTCTGGTGAAACAATTGGAGTTAGTTTATCTTTTTTATAGAGTTTAAGAATATTTTTTAGAGCATTCCTGCTAGAATTTATAACATCATCTCCGTTAAGATTTATTGCATCACAAATAATTTGTGCAGTAGGGTCGTCGTACCATGGAACCACTCTCATTGTATCAAAATCTGGTTTTAAAATTACATCAATGTCAGTTGGATTGTAAACACTTCTTGGTAAAGCACCGGCAGAGTCTTCAGTTGCATAATCTCCTGATATCGTTTGAATAAAAGTTGACTGTGGTAATCTGTGACTTTCATCTTCCAGTCCTTTTAAAAATTTATTAGTTGGTAAAATTTTCCCCCTTGCTATACCTCCAAGATCTGGAACTAAACATTCAACTTCTGTAATAGAATTTTCATGAAACCAATTTTGAAATTTTTCAATCATATTGAGACTGTTTGTTTACTAATTATTATTAAACCATTAAAGATAAGTTAATGTTTACTACAAAAAAAAGGACCTTTAATCAACATGATAATGAAAAAGAGAGTTTTTATAAATTTTCAGCACCTAATTTTCCTAATCAAATTAAATTAAATGAGAATATTTCAACTGATGTATGTATTATCGGAGGTGGATTAACAGGTATATCCTCTGCATTAAATTTATCTAATCAAGGTTTATCAATAACGATTTTGGAAGCAAATAAAGTTGGATCTGGTGCTTCTGGTAGGAATGGTGGTCAACTAGGAATTGGAATGAGAAAAGATCAATTTTACTTAGAAAAAAAATTTGGTATTGAAAAGGCAAAATTTTTTTGGAAAATTGGATTAGATGCTGTTTCAAATGTAGTTAATTTAATTGAAAAATACAAAATTGATTGTGCGCTTAGACAAGGTGTTCTTCATGTAGGTAACACAAAAAAAGATTATAAATATTTTCAAGATGAAATTGAGCATATGCAGAAGAATTATAATTATAATAACTATGAATACTTTGACCACAGTTCAATAAAAGATGAAGTTAATAGTGACAGATATTTTTCTGGAATGCTTTTAAAGGATTCTTATCATTTAAACCCATTAAAACTGACATATGGCTTAGCAGAACAGTGTTTAGCAAATGGTATAAATATATATGAAAATTCTCCAGCTGATAAAATTGTTGATAATCAAAAAGAAGTTATAATTCATTCTGGAAAAAATATTATTAAAGCTAAGAAAGTAATTATTGGTTGCAATGGTTATCTTGATAATCTTTTAGGATCAAAAAGAAATTATTTTATGCCTATAAATAATTATATTATTGCAACTGAACCTCTCGGAAAAGATCTGGCAAGTAAATTAATCAAAAGAAATTGTGGTGTAATAGATTCTAGATTTATGATTGATTATTATAGATTTTCAGAGGACTACAGACTTCTTTTTGGAGGACCTGAAACAATTACATCTCATTTTGTAAAAGATGCAAAGAGTTTTGTCTCTAAAAGAATGTATAAAGTTTTTCCTGAATTAAAAAAATTTAAAATTGAATTTTCTTGGGGAGGTACCTTAGCAATATCAATTAATAGATTACCTATTTTTGGATCTATAATGGATCAAAAGTTATATTATGCTCACGCTTACTCTGGGCATGGATTAGCTATGAGTATTATGGGAGGAAAAATGGTAGCTGAAAAAATTTTAAATAAATCAAATAATTTTGATATGTTTGAGCAAATTAATCATTTTAAAATTCCAGGTGGCAACATTTTTAGAAGACCATTGTATTCTTCAGCCATTATTTATTATAGGTTAATGGATTATTTAAATAGATTGTAATTACTTAATTGCTCTTCTTAATCTGTCATTTATAGTTTTGCCAAGCCCTTTATCAGGTATTTTTACTACAGCAATTTTTTTGCATCTACTTTGATCTAATTTATGAAGATAATGATAAAAATTTTTTGCTGCTTCATTTAAATTTTTTTTATTACTCAAATTTAAATTAATTATTTTAGACTTTAATTTATTATTGCCAAAATTTAATAAACCTTCATTTTTTAGTATTCTCTTAGCATTCATTCTTATTGGCTTTAAAGTTGAGTAATGTTTTTTTAAATTACCAGGAGAAATAGATGATTTCTTTTTAATTTTTACTTTTGCATATTTATTTAGCTCTTCAACAGTTATGCTGCCATATCTTAATACTTCAATTTCATTATTGGTATCAATTCTAACAACTGTGGACTCTAGTCCATGAGAAGACTGTTTATCTTTTAAAACAAATATTTTTTTTATGAGAATAGGATCGATATCCATAATATTGGTAACGGAAGTTCTTTCTGATAGATTAGCACTAGGGGCTGCAATAGGTAGGTCAAATAAAGTAATTAATTTTTTTGCCAATTTATTACCGGGAATTCTGCAGCCAACTAAAGTTGATTTGTTAGAGACTAATTTTGATATTTTAGAATTTTTCTTTTTTTTTAATATTATTGTTAAAGGACCAGGCCAGAATTTTGAACCTAATTTTTTTTCAAATTTATTTAAAATAAAATATTTTTCTATTTGTTTAATACTTTTAAAGTGACAGATAATTGGATTACTTCGTGGTCTTTTTTTTACTTTAAAAATAGTTTTTACTGCCTCATCATTTGTTGCATCTGCTCCAAGACCAAATACTGTTTCTGTGGGAAATATTACAAGTTCTCCACTGCTTAATAAATTTTTTGCAATATCTAACTTATTTTTTTTCATATTTTTTTATAAAATGTTTCCATCTATCTTTAAAATAGTTATTATCAATACTTGTATATGGGAAAAGTTATAGCATTTTCGAATCAAAAAGGTGGTTCAGGTAAATCGACTCTTTCAGCAAATTTATCAGTTTTGTGGAGCAATAGTGGTTACAAAGTAGCTGTTATAGATGCTGATGCACAAAAAAGTCTATCATATTGGCTTGAAGCAAGAAAATCATATTATGGTGAAGATGATATTGGAATAACTCAATTAAATTTTGATATAAGGAATTTAATAGATGAAATTAAAGCCATAAAAAGAAAGTACGACTTTATAATAATTGATAGCCCTCCATCTATAACTTTTGAAACAATGCAGGTTGTAAAAGCTTCTGATAGGGTATTTGTTCCAGTACAACCAAGTCCAGTAGACTTAATGGCTACACTTCCTTTTTTAAAAATTGCAAAACAAGAAAGAAAAAATCCAATAATTATTCTTAATAGAGTGATGCCGAGAGCAAAATTAACTGACGCAATGATTTTGCGTTTAAGATATGCTGGTGCTAAAATTGCTCGCTCCCGACTGTCTAGCAAAGTATTATTTGCAGAAACATTCTCAGTTGGAAGAGGTGTAGTAGATATAAGTGTTACATCAGATGCTTCAAAAGAAATAATTAATGTTGGAAACGAAATTTTAAGAAATTTCTAACTTAATGTCTGATATCACAACTGTTATACTTGCTGCAGGCAATAGTACGAGATTTAAAGCAAGTAAATCAAAGCTTGTTTATCCATTATGCGGGTTACCAATTGTTTCACATATTTATAATATTGCAAAAAAAATATCTGGTAAAAATATATTAGTTGTATCTAATGAAAAAAATAAAGAAGAATTAAAGTTAATATTAAATACCTCAAAGTTAGTTGTTCAAAAAAAACAAAAAGGAACCGCTGATGCAATTGAGCAAGTTAAAAAATATGTTAAATCAAAAAATATTTTAATTTTATTTGGGGATACACCTTTAGTTGAAGTTAAAGATATAAGAAAACTAGTAAGTAAATTTAAAAAAAGTAAAGCGAAAGCTTCGTTAATTGCATTTAATACTTTAGAGCCACATGGTTATGGTAGGTTATTATTAAATAACAACTACGTTGAAGAAATAATTGAGCAAATCAATTTAAAACCTGAACAAAAAAAAATCAATTTATGTAATTCTGGTATTTTGATAGCAAATACTAAATTATTATTTGATAATTTAAAAAATATTAAAGAAAATAAAATTAAAAAAGAAAGATATCTTCCTGATATATGCAAAATTTTTTCAAAAAAAAATATTCCTATCAATTATATTGAGTGCAACAAAGAAACAATGTTGGGCATAAATACATTGGATGATTTTAATGTTGTACAAAATATCTTGCAAAAAAAATACGTAAAAAATTTTATAAAAAATGGAGTCAATTTTTTAAAACCCAATACTTGTTATTTAAGCTATGACGCCAAAATTGAACCTACCGTTACAATTGAAAGCAATGTTACAATAAAGGAAAAAACAATTATAAAAAAAGGTTCAATAATTAAAAGTAATTCATACTTAGAAGAGGTTACAATAGATGAAAATTCACATATTGGTCCAAGTGCTAGATTAAGACCAAAAACAAAAATCGGAAAAAAATCAAAGATTGGTAACTTTGTTGAAATAAAAAATTCTAAAATTGGAAATAATGTTTCTATTGCTCATCTTTCATATGTTGGAGATTCAGAAATAGGAAATAATGTGAATATAGGTGCTGGCACAATAACTTGTAACTATGATGGAAAGAAAAAACACAAAACGATAATAAAAGATAATGTATTTATAGGTTCAAACACATCACTCATTGCTCCAGTTGTAATTGAGTCTAAATCTAGAATTGGCGCAGGTAGTGTTATCACTAAAAATATTCCCAAAAATTCACTTGCTATTGAAAGATCAGCCTTAAAAATTCTAAGAAATAAAAGATCTAAATAATAACCCTTGTTTCAAGATATATTAGGGTTTATGAGCCTTTTCAAATTATGAGCGATAAATGGTCACCAAATAGTTGGAGAAATAAAGATGCTCTTCATATGCCAAATTATCAGAATGAAGATCATCTAAATAAAACTCTAAACGAAATTTCCAAATATCCACCTTTAGTTTTTGCTGGAGAAGCGAGACTATTAAAAAAGAAACTTGGAGAAGTTTCAAACGGAAATGCTTTTTTATTACAAGGTGGAGATTGTGCAGAAAGTTTTGCAGATTTTCATCCAGATAATATTAGAGATACATTTAAAGTTATTTTACAAATGGCTGTTGTATTAACGTTTGGCGCTTCTTGTCCAATTGTTAAAGTAGGAAGAATTGCCGGACAGTTTGCAAAGCCAAGATCATCTGCCACAGAAGTTATTAATGATTTAGAACTTGAGTCTTATAAAGGCGATATAATTAATGGGATAGACTTCAATCAAAAAGACAGAGATCCTAATCCAGATAGATTAATTCAGGCCTACAATCAGTCTGCATCTACACTTAATCTTTTAAGAGCTTTTTCTCAGGGCGGTTTTGCCAATTTAAATAAAATACATCAATGGAACCTAAATTTTGTTAAAGGTGAGAATGCTGCTAAATTTATAGAAATATCTTCTAGAATTGACGAATGCTTATCTTTTATGGAGGCATGCGGAATAAATGGAAACAGTGTAAGACAATTAAATGAAACAGACTTCTTTACAAGTCATGAAGCTTTACTTCTTCAATATGAGGAAGCATTAACAAGAATAGATAGTACTTCAGGTAAGTGGTACGATGTTTCAGCTCACATGTTGTGGGTAGGTGACAGAACACGACAACTTGATGGAGCACATATTGAATTTTTAAGAGGTATTGAGAACCCTATAGGTATTAAAGTGGGTCCAAGCACAAAGACAGAAGAACTATTAAAGATATTAGATGTGTTGAATCCAAATAATGAAGCTGGAAAAATAACGCTGATATGTAGAATGGGTCATGAAAAAGTTAGTGGAATACTTCCAAAAATAATTAGATCAGTTAATTCAGCTGGTAAAAATGTTGTTTGGACTTGTGACCCCATGCATGGAAATACTATCAAATCTAACACGGGTTTTAAAACTAGGCCATTAAAAGATATAATTTCTGAAATTCAGCAATTTTTTCAAATTCACAGAAGCGAAGGAACATATCCAGGCGGCGTACATTTAGAAATGACTGGTCAAGATGTTACAGAATGTATGGGAGGTCTTCAAGAAATAACAGATGAAGATCTAAAAAATAGATATCATACATATTGTGATCCGAGACTAAATGCCTCGCAGTCTCTAGAATTGGCTTTTTTATTATCAGATTTTTTAAAAGAAGAAAAATTGTTCTCAAAGCAATCTTCAAATTTATAAATTTATATTTATATATTACTTATGAATTCAAAAGATAAGATAGTATACATTTCTAATTGGATTAAAGATTACGCTAAATCTATAAAAAATCATCCAACTACACTAGTAATAGGAGTGTCAGGAGGAGTGGACTCAGCTCTTACTAGCACCTTATGTGCTCAAACTGGTTTAAAAACTATAGCTGTTTCAATGCCTATTAAGCAAAATTCATCACAACATGATTTAAGTTTAAGACATTTAGAATTTTTAGAGCAAAATTACCCAAATGTAGAAACAAAAATAATCGAGCTAGATAATGTTTTTAAAACATTTCAAAATACGATGCAAAATTTTGATAGTGAGTTAGCTTTTGCAAATTCAAGATCTAGACTAAGAATGGTAACTCTATACCAAATAGCTCAAAGTAATAATGGTATAGTTGTTGGTACTGGAAATAAAGTTGAAGATTTTGGTGTTGGATTTTATACAAAATATGGTGATGGAGGTGTAGATATATCGCCAATAGCAGATTGTACTAAAACTGAGGTGTGGGAATTAGCTGAAGAAATTGGGGTTATAAAAGATATTATTAGCGCAGCACCGACAGATGGTTTATGGGATGATAGTAGAAATGATGAAAGCCAGCTTGGTCTTTCATATAAGCAATTAGAAGAAGCAATGGAAAATAAGTCTAGTGAATACTACAGTAGATACGAAGAAATTAGAAAGCCAAATCTTCATAAGATGAAGCCTATTCCTGTTTGCGAAATTCCTAAAGAATAATATGAAGTGTAGGTTCGCTCCTAGCCCTACAGGAAAAATACATATCGGTAATGCTAGATCAGCAATTTTGAATTGGATTTTTTGTCAAAAAAATCAAGGTGAGTTTGTATTAAGAATTGATGATACTGATGCCAATAGGAGTTCTAAAGAATTTGAGACAAGTATCAAAGATGATCTTAAATGGCTTGGATTAAATTGGAGTTACACTTTTAATCAGTCCTCTAGACATCATATTTACAATGAGAAAATTCAAATTCTAAAACAAAAGAAAAGACTTTATCCATGTTTTGAAACAGAAGAGGAATTAGCTTTAAAGAAAAAATCTTTGTTATCATCTGGGAAACCACCTATTTATGATAGATCATCATTAAATCTAAGTGATGAAGAAGTAGAAAAAAAAATAGAATCTGGAATCCAACCCCATTGGAGATTCAAATTAGATCATGAAAATATTGGTTGGAAAGATATTATTAAAGGAGATGTTTCATTTGATGCAAAAAATTTGAGTGATCCTGTTTTAATTAGAGCTGATGGAACATTGTTATACCATTTACCTTCAGTCATTGATGATATTGAAGAAAAAATTACGCATATTATTAGAGGGGAAGATCACATTGCGAATACTGCTTATCATATTCAAATTTTTAAGGCTCTTGAATCTTCTATTCCATCATTTGCTCATCATCCATTCTTAGTTGATGAAACTGGTAAGGGTTTTAGCAAAAGACTTGGCAGTCTTTCAATTGAAAATTTTAGAGATGAAGGATACGAAAATATATCTTTACTTAATTATTTTCTTTTTATTGGTTCGAGCAGTAATATTGATCCAATTAAAGATTTAAATGAAATAGTAAAAAAATTTGATATTCAAAGCTTATCTAGATCTTCTGCTAAATTTTCAATTGAATCCCTAAGAAGTCTTAATGAAAATACTATTAAATTATTTAGTTATAATGAGATTAGTCATAAGTTAAAAAACATAAAATCTAATTTTCAAAAAGAGAGTTTTTGGCGTTTTATTAAAAATAATATTTCATTTGTTAATCAAGCTAAAGAATGGGAAGAAGTAATTACAAAAATAAATAATGCTAAAGATTTAAATATTGATGATAGTTTTATTAATACGGCAGTTGATGAATTACCCGAGGGTCCTTTTGATGAAACAACATGGGATCATTGGACATCAAAAATTAACAAAAAAACTGGGCTTAAAGGAAAAGATTTATTTATGCCTTTGAGGTTAATTTTGACAGGAAAATCTCATGG
The DNA here is from genome assembly GCA_902602885.1 of uncultured Alphaproteobacteria bacterium. Classification (GTDB taxonomy): domain Bacteria; phylum Pseudomonadota; class Alphaproteobacteria; order HIMB59; genus CACPNW01. The sequence goes on along the minus strand of CACKSM010000009.1, from coordinate 6,145 downwards.
ACCCGAATTAAAATATCTACTACCATTATTTGATAGAGACGAAATCTTGCAAAAACTTGGAAAAATCTAGTAAATTTTAATTTATACTCTATTAGCGATCTAGTAATTATGGAAGATAAAGTATATTTATTCGATACCACACTTAGAGATGGTCAGCAAACAACAGGAGTTAATTTTACTGTTAGTGATAAAATTAATATATCCCAACATCTTGATGATTTAGGAATAGATTACATTGAAGGTGGATGGCCTGGAGCAAATCCTACCGATAATGATTTTTTTTCTAGAAATACCAAATTTTCAAAAAGTAAATTGACTGCCTTTGGTATGACAAGAAGACCAGGTAGAAGTGCAGATAACGATCCAGGATTAAATGCACTTATTAATTCAAGTGCAAGTTGTGTTTGTATTGTAGGTAAATCATCATCATTTCACGTAAAAAACGCTTTAGAAATATCTGAAGATGAAAATTTAAAAATGATCAGTGATAGTATTCAATCAATAAAAAATAAAAACAAAGAGCCAATTTTTGATGCAGAACATTTTTTTGATGGCTTTAAAGAAAATAAAGAGTTTGCATTGAATTGTATTAAAGCAGCGTATGAAGCTGGTGCAAGATGGGTTGTGCTTTGTGATACAAATGGGGGAACTCTTCCAGATGAAATTTACAATATTGTTTCAGAAGTAGTAAAAGTTATACCAGGTAAAAATGTTGGTATACATGCTCACAATGATACTGACAATGCAGTTGCAAATGCATTAGCAGCTATTAATGCTGGAGCAAGACAGATACAGGGAACAATTAATGGTTTAGGAGAAAGATGTGGAAATACTAATTTAATTTCCTTAATTCCATCTTTGGTTCTAAAAACAAAATATAAAACAAATATTTCAAAAGATAAGTTAATAAATTTAATTCATATTTCTAGAACATTAAACGATATTCTAAACATGCCTTCAAGAAAAAATGCTCCATATGTTGGAGATCATGCTTTCTCTCATAAAGGTGGATTACATGCATCTGCCGTAGAAAAAAATTCTTCAACTTATGAACATATTAAACCAGAAATTGTTGGTAATTCTAGAAACGTAGTAATTTCAAATCAGGCAGGAAGATCTAATATATTAAATCAATTAAATAAGATTAATATTGATCTACCTAAAAATGAAATCAACAATATCTTAGAGATTATCAAGGAAAAAGAATCAGAAGGATATTCATTTGATACTGCTTTAGCTAGTTTTGAACTATTAGTAAGACGTCATCTTGGTCAGTTTGAGGATTTTTATAATTTAGAAAAATTTAGAGTCACAGATGAAAGAAGATGGAATGCTAAAGGTGAAATTGTTACTGAAGCAGAGGCTACGGTATTTTTAAAAGTTAAAGATTCAAATATGATGACAGTGGGTACTGGAAATGGTCCAGTAAATGCTATTGATAGTGCATTAAGAAAAGCCCTAATTGATTATTATCCTGATCTTAAAGATTTAAAGTTAACTGATTACAAAGTTATGATTCTTTCATCAGAAAAAGGTACTGGCGCTATCACAAGAGTTTTAATTGAATCATCTGATTCCACTAATACACATTGGACAACTATTGGCGTATCTCCAAATATTATTGATGCATCTTATAGCGCTATTTTTGATAGTATTACTTTTAAGCTCTTAAATGATTTAAAGAATAAAAATTGACTCTAAAAAATCCAAGCATAATTTTAGTTAGACCCCAACTTCCTGAAAACATTGGAATGGTTGCTCGTGTTATGCACAACTTTGGTTTAAAAGATCTAATTATTGTTTCGCCAAGAGATAAATGGTTAAACAATAAATCAATAAATGCAGCAAAAAAAGCAACGAAAATTATTAAGAATATTAAAGTTTATGATGATTTAGAAATTGCACTTTCTAATTTTTCTTATGTTGTGGCCACAACGAATAGAAGAAGATATTTGGAAAAAAATTCTACTAACGATTTTAAATTCATTAAAAGAAAAATTATTGTTAATAAAAAAACAGCAATACTTTTTGGTCCTGAAAATTCAGGACTTTCAAATGAGGATTTGAGATTATCTGATATTATTTTTACTATTGAAACAAGTAGTAAAAGCAATTCATTAAATCTTTCTCATGCAGTTACTGTTTTAAGTCATAAATTATTTGAATTGAATAATTTAAAAATTACTAATTCTATTTCAATTGAAAAAGATAATATTAGTAAATATCAATTATCTAAATTCTTAAATTATGTGATTGAGAAGCTTGAAAATAAAAAATTTTTTACTCCAAGTGAAAAAAAAGAAAGTATGAAAAATAATATTTATAGTATTTTCACAAAAATCCCTCTCACAAAGAAAGAATTGCAGACATTATGGGGAATTACTAAAAAACTTAATAAATAAGCCAAAAATTGAGTATATTAAATTTGACATAGTACTTTAAATCACTATATACGCCTCATAATAATGACAAAAAGACATAACGCTAAATACAAAATTGATAGAAGGTTAGGTGTTAACTTATGGGGGAGACCTAAAAGCCCTTTTAATAGAAGAAACTCAAAGCCTGGTCAGCATGGTGTACAGGGACAAAGAAAGAAACTATCAGATTATGGAAATCAGTTATTTGCTAAGCAAAAACTTAAATTTTATTACGGTGATTTAACTGAAAGACAATTTAGGAATATTTTCAAAAAAGCTTCTAATATTAAAGGTGATACAAGTCAGATTTTAATTGAACTTTTAGAAAGAAGATTAGATGCTACAGTTTATAGAATGAAATTTGTACCTACAATTTTTTCTGCAAGACAGCTAGTTAATCATGGTCATGTAAAGGTCAATGGAAAAAGAGTGAACATTCCATCTTATAGTGTTAGTGACGGAGATGAAATCTCAATAAGAGATAAAAGTAAAGAAATTAACTTAATTGTAGAATCAGTTAGTTCTCAAGAAAGAGAAATTCCAGAATACTTAGAAGTTGATGTAAAAGAGTTGAAAGGTCGTTTTTTAAGAGCGCCTCTAATTCATGATGTTCCTTATCCTGTAACTATGGAACCTAATTTAGTTATTGAGTATTATTCAAGATAATTTCTTTTTTATAACTATCATAAATATAAATTATTATTCCTATCCAAATAATTATAAATGATATTAACTTAATTTGTAAAATTTCTTCATTAAGAATAAATACTGAAGTTATAAAATGAAATGTTGGTGCTAAGTAAAATAAAACTCCAGCTAGACCTAATTGAATAAATTTTAAGCCCAAATTAAAAAATAATAATGGAAAAATTGTTACAGCTCCTGTTAGAATTAAAAATAATGATGTCTTCAAATCAATACTAAAGATACTATTTTCATTTTGCCAAAATAAATACACTAAGTAGGGGGTAGATATTAAAGATATTATGAAAGTCTCATATAGTAAGCCAATTGGAGGATTAACATTAACTTGTTTTCTTAATAATCCATATATTGCCCATGAAGTTCCAATCCAAATTATTAGGAATGGAAATTGATTTAAATTAATAAATAAGAATAATATACCTGATAACATAAAACATACAGATGCAAATTTAGGCTTAGTTATTTTCTCATTTAAAAAAAAATAACCAAGAACAATACTTATCATTGGAGTAATAAAGTAACCCATTGATGCATCCTGAACTCTTTCTTGTCCTACAGAATAAATAAAACCTGCCCAGTTACCTGCAATAAGAAAAGCTGTAATTGTTAAAATAAAAATTCTTTTTCTAGATTTAAATATTTCAATAAAATCACTTATGTTTGAAATTAAAATTAATAATAAAAATAAAAAAATAAATGACCAGAAACCTCTGTGAGCTACAACCTCAATAGTCTCAACGTGATTTAATTCATTAAAAAAAAGGGGTTGTGGAAGCCCCCAAAAAATTGCTGCAATACAGGAAAATATTACACCTTTAGAAAATTTATTATTTAACAATCTAGGACGGGTTTACGTCTATTCCATTTGTATTGAATAATTCTAGTAATTCACCACTTTCAAACATTTCAGTTATGATATCACACCCACCAATAAATTCTTTCTTAACATAAAGTTGTGGTATGGTTGGCCAATTAGAATATGTTTTAATACCTTCTCTCATTTCGTCACTTTCTAACACATTCACACTTCCAAATTTAACACCTACTTTATTTAATATTTCAACTACTCTTGCAGAAAATCCACACATTGGAAATACAGGGGTGCCCTTCATGAAAAGCATTACATCATTTGAGTTAATTTCATTTTCTATATTTTGAGATACATGGTCGTTATTATTCATTATTACTCCGATACAGTTTTTAGCTTAAGTGCGTGCAAATCACTACCCATTTTACCATTAAAAGCATCATAAACCATCTTATGTTGTTCTACTCTTGTTTTTCCAGAAAAGGATTTTGACGTCACTGTAGCACTGTAATGATCGCCATCTCCTTTAAGATCTTCAATTTCAACAGTTGCATCTGGTATAGCTTCTTTAATAAATTGTTCAATTTGTTCAACAGTCATTGGCATACCTATAAAATAGTTCAGATATTAAAAAAAATAAAGACTATTTAATTTTATTTTTAAAAATCCAATCTATTTTCTTTAGATCGTTATCATCTTTAATGATTTTTTCGATTTCTTTTGAATTTAATTTTTTGTTTAATTCTTTATTTTTTTGTAAAACTTGAGAAAAATTCTTATTATTATTCCATGTTTCCATGGCACTTTCTTGAACAATTTTATAGGCTTGTTGTCTTTTCAATCCTTTTTCAATTAGTTTTAACATAATATTGTGAGTTCTATGTAAACCTCCAAGCATATTCAAATTTTTTAACATATTTTTTGGATAGACTTTTAAATTCTTTATAATGCCATTTAAACGACTCAGCGCAAAATCAGTTGCAATTGTAATATCTGGTGTCGTAATTCTTTCAACACTAGAATGACTAATATCTCTCTCGTGCCAAAGTACAACATTTTCTAGTGAAGGTATTACACCACTTCTAATATAACGTGCGATACCTGTTAAGTTCTCACTTAATACTGGGTTACGTTTGTGAGGCATAGCAGAAGAACCCTTTTGCTTAGAAGAAAAACTTTCTTCAACTTCTAATACCTCTGTTTTTTGTAAATTTCGAATTTCCACTGCAAACCTCTCAATAGAAGATGCTAAAATTCCTAGTACTGAGAAAAAATACGCATGCCTATCTCTTGGAATTACTTGAGTTGATACATCTTCAGAATTTAGTTTAAGTTTTTTTGCTACATAATCTTGAACTCGTGGGTCTATAGAATTAAATGTTCCAACAGGTCCAGAAATAGCACAAACAGATATTTCGTTGATCGCCTGATCAAGTCTTTCTAAATTTCTTTTAAACTCAAAATAAAAGGAAGATAATTTTAATCCAAAAGTAATAGGTTCAGCATGTATACCATGACTTCTTCCAATCATTAATGTGTCTTTATATTTTTTAGATTTGATTTTTAAACTTTTAATACATTCTACTAAGCTTTTTCTTATTATTTCAGAGGTTTGCTTAAGTTGTACAGAAAATGAAGTATCAATAATATCACTTGATGTTACACCAAAATGAAAATATTTTGATGAGTCGCCAATATATTTGCTTACATTGTTAATATAAGCAACAACATCATGTTTTGTTTCTTTTTCAATTTTTTCTATTTCTTTAATATTAAATTTTGCTTTATTTCTTATTTCTTTTGCTGATTTTTTTGGAATAACGCCGAGCATTGCTTGTTTTTCTGCAATCAAACACTCAATCTCTGTCCAAATTGTAAATTTATTTTCTAATGACCAAATCTTTTCAATTTTAGGTCTATTATATCTAGGTATCATTTTTTTTACTTATACATCCTTTATTGGAAAAGCTGTATTATTTTTAGATAATGTAAATACTTCATTTCCTTCATCTGTTATTCCAATTGTATGCTCGAATTGAGCAGATAAAGATTTATCTTTTGTTACAGCTGTCCATCCATCATTTAGTATTTTTGTTTGCCATCCACCTAAATTAATCATTGGTTCAATTGTTAAAAACATTCCAGGTTCTAACATTGGTCCCTCACCTGGTTCTCCAAAGTGTAAAACACTAGGTGGGGTATGAAATTTTTT
>CACKSM010000008.1 GCA_902602885.1 uncultured Alphaproteobacteria bacterium | reverse complement strand
ACGAGTTTGTTCTTAATTCACCTGTATGTTTAAATCCACCAATTACTGAAACATATAAGGGAATGATAATTACTCCAGCTAAAAAAAATAGAAGAAGGTATAAATAATAAGTTCTAAAATTTGTTTTCATTATCATCTCTCATTAATGTTCTTTGATAGCCGATTGCAATAAATAAACAAATTAAAAATATTACAACTCCTACTGCACTTCCAAATCCAACTTTCATTCGCATTACACCAAAGTAATATAAATAAGAGACCATCGAATGTGTTACATTTGAAGGTCCTCCTCCAGTCAGCGGCATTATAATATCAAAAAGCTGTAAACTACCTAATAGTGATAAAAAAACTGAAAGCTTAATTGTTGGAATAAGCATTGGTATTTTAATTCTAAAGGCAGTTGTTATTGGGCCTGCCCCATCTACTTTAGCTGCTTCTAAAACTTCTTTTGAGATAGCTTGCAATCCTGCAATATAAATCATCATATGAATTCCAAAAAACTTCCAAAATATAACAATTAAAATTGCTACTAATGCCCAATCTTTATCACCAAGTACAAATGGTGCTTCTGCACCAAAAAATCCCCATATTGCTGCAACTAAACCATAATTACCATCATAGATGTATGCCCAGATTAACGCTGTAACTATTTCTGCTAAAATAAATGGAAGAAAAAAAACTGTTCTAAAAAAAGCTGCTCCTCTTAGTTTATCTGAAATCATTAAAGCAATTAAAAGAGCAAATGGTAACTGAACAAATAATGATATGGCAATTATGTAAAAATTATTTTTGAGTGACATAATAAACACTCTATTTTTGAATAAAAATTCATAATTTTTAAAACCAACAAATTTTTCTGGTGCACCATAGCCATTCCATCTAAAAAAACTGTAATAAGCAGCTTCTCCTATTGGAAGTACTACAAACAAAGTAAATATTGTTAAAGCAGGTATTAAAAAAATTATTATTGTATAATATCTACTAAGTAGTGCATCTAATTTTGGTGATCTCATAGCAATGAAGAGGGCTCTTTAATTTAAAGAGCCCTAAGATTTTGTTATTGATTAAATTCCCAAGCTTCTTGAACAGCTTGAGTAGCCTCTTCAGGAGTAATGATTCCTGCAGCTAAATCCGTAGATACATCATTTACAACTCTTCCAATGTCAGCTCCTAAAAACTGATCATAGAAAATTTGATGATATTCTGAATTTGCAATATTCTTAGCTACTTGTTTAAGAAATGGGTTTTGAATAGATGCATCTGCACCTTTTACAATTGGAATATAAGCGCCTGCAGCAGCATCAGCTGATTGAATTTGCTTATTTGTATAATGCATTATAAGCTCAACCGCTGAGTCAGGTGCGGAACTTGAAAATAACCAACCATTAATACCACCTAGTGTATCTCCAGGATTACCGAGACCACCAGCTGTCATTGGCATATTAAACATTCCCATGTTATCATCACCAAGGCCTTCACCGCTTGCACTGTTTCCTTTTTGAGCTCCGTACATCCAGTTACCCATGAATGCCATAGCGCATTTTCCATCACCAAAGAAACCAGCTTGATCGGGCCAAGTGTGTGCTAAAAATCCTTTTTGGAAAGGTTCTAAAGCGACAAGCTCAAGCATTTGCTCACCTGATTTTATGTATTCTGGTCTGTCCCATCCTCCATTATTTAGAGAATCTAGGAATAAAGCTTTACCACCATTTCTAATATGAAGATGAGTCCATATAAAATGCACAGGCCATTTATCTTTACCGCCTAGACAAATTGGAGTTATTCCAGCAGCTTTAATTTGCTTTACTGCTGACAAAAGATCATCCCACATTTTAATTGATGAAACATCAACTCCTGCTTGATTGATTAAATCTTTATTATACCACCAAGCTACTTGTGCTACTTGTTTTGGCAAACCTACTCTTTGTCCATTATATGTAAACGCATCAGCTGCTGCAGCACTAACAGTATCAAGATAACTATCTGGAACAAGATCAGATATGTCTCTTAAAAATCCTGCTTCAGCTTGATCATACATAACTCCACCACTCCAGCTATAAAAAATATCAGGTCTATCATTTGATTGAAGCATAGTTGGTAACTTTGCTTTAAAAGATTCATTTTCTAGATACTGCATCTCAACAGTATGTCCTGTTTTTTCTTCAAACTCTTTTACAGCCTGCAACATACCAGGCATATTTAAATCGTCATCAGAAAAAAGATGTAGCCACTTAATAGTATCAGCTTTAGCTGAACTAAAAGAAGCTAAAATTATAATTGAAAAAAATAACTTAATTAATAATTTCATCTAATCCTCCCATAGATTATCGTATTCTAAATTTTATAACACTTAACAATTTTTTTTAAACTAAAAAAAGTCAATTTTTAGCTTAAAACCAGCGATTTATGCTGTAAGATTAACGAAAGGTTTTTAATGAAGAATAAACCAAACATATTAATATTTAATCCTGACCAGTGGAGAGGGGATATGCTTGGATATCTTGGATATCCTGGCGCACAAACCCCTAATTTGGATAGTATAATCAAAGAAGACGCAGTTGCATTTAAAAATGCTTTTTGCCAAGCAACAGTTTGTACACCAAGTCGTTGTTCATTTATGACTGGCTGGTATCCACATGTACATGGTCATAGAACAATGCATTATATGCTACATACTGATCAAGGAGACTCTAGTATTTTATCCGAACTAAAAAACAAAGATTACTTTATATGGTGGGGTGGAAAAAATGATTTGATAGCAGGACAAGAGGGTTATCGTAATCATTGTGATATTTATTTTGAACCAACGGATAGAGATTTTCAAAATTGGGGCTACACTCAACAACCTGGTACTCATGGAGGAGATCTATCATGGCGAGGACCTGAAGATGGAGATAATTATTATAGTTTCTTCAAAGGAAAATTAGATAAAAAAGATAAAGATATTTATTTCGATGACGATTGGTCCATGGTTTATGGAGCATTAGATTTTATAAAAGATTATAAAGAAGATAAACCATTCTGTTTATTTTTACCACTTGGTTATCCGCATCCTCCTTACTGTGTAGAGGATCCATGGTTCTCTTCAATTGATCGAAGCGTAATACCTAATAGATATCAATACAAAAATTGGGAAGACAAGCCAAGTCTTTTAAAAGGAATTATGGATGGACAAAGAATGCAAGATTGGACCGATGAACGTTGGAATGAATTACGAGCGGTATATCTTGGTATGTGTGCAAGAGTAGATTATCAATTTGGACTTTTGGTCAATCAACTAAAAAAAAATAATTTGTATGACGATACTTTAATAATTTTTTTATCTGATCATGGTGACTTCACAGGTGATTATAATTTAGTTGAAAAAACACAAAATACTTTTCAAGACTGTCTTACTAATGTTCCTCTTATTATTAAACCGCCAAAAAGTGAAAATACATTAAATGGAGTAAGCGATACAATGATTGAATTAATTGATATTGCTGGAACCATATATGATTACAGTAATATCGAGCCCTCATATTGGCATTTTGGCAAAAGTATTAAAAATTTTATTGAACAGAAAACTGATAATCATAGAGAAGAAGTATTTACGGAGGGTGGTAGACTTAGATTAGAAAGACAAGCAAGTGAAAATCAAAGTCTTCAATTACCCCATGGTCTTTATTATCCTAGAGTTAGTTTACAAGGTCAAGAGGATGAAATTTTAATGCATACTAAAGCAACAATGTGCAGAAATAAAAAATTTAAATATATTAAAAGAGCTTACGAGAAAGATGAGTTTTATAATTTAATCGAAGATCCTGGAGAAATTAATAATGTTATTGATGATCCTAAATATGGGTCAGAACTTAAAAAACTAAAAGATAAAATGCTTTCATGGTATCAAGAAACTTGTGATGTTGTTCCATTAAAAGGTGATGAAAGAGATTTCAATTAATATAATTCGTTTTCAATTCTTGTAAGCCAATAGTCGACATCCATTTTCTTGTGACCAGTTAATAACCTCCAAAACTTGACAACATTTATTTTATCAAGTCTATTAGTATCTGCTTCTTGCCAAGGATAGGACCTCATTAAAATATCATTGATAGTTTGATCCTTAGTTTCATCAGTCCAATACAAAGCTCGGTTTGGTAAAGGTTGATATTTTTTTTCAGGATCCCATAATAGTTCCTGTTTCTCAGTAGGCTGTAATCTTACTTTAAACATATATCTGATATCATCTGAAAAATTAACTCCAGCACCATGCCACAATCCATTATGAAAAATTCCTATTGTACCTGCTTTACATATGATATTTTTTTGTCCTTTTATATTTTGATATTTTGCGATTCCCATTTCATTTACAATTCTTAAATGTGTACCAGGAATATATCTTGTACCACCCATTTCTTTAGTAACAGCAGTTGGAAAGTAAAATAATTGGATATCGAAAGTAGTTCTTGGATCAATTGTGCTATCTTGATGATTAACTTGTGACATTTGTCTTTGATTTGCTTTTGCATAATATTTAGAAGGAAATGTTAAGTGAAGAAATTGATGGTCAACTACAGTTTTTGAACCAACTAAACTATTGATTGCTCCTGAGACAATTTCATTTTTAAATATTTTTTCCAAAGGAGAGTTTAAAGGGTAGGCATCTTTCAATGCAGTCCCAGCAGGTATTCTAGGTATACTACTAGAGGATTTTATATTTTGAAAGTAGTGCTGAATATTATCAACATCATCAATATCAGTATGCCCAATATCATTTAAAAATTCTTTATTGATATCTTCATCAATTAAACCTTCAAAAAAAAGACAGCCACTATTTGCAAATTCTGCCATTTGCTCAGTTGACAATAATTTTGTCATTTTAAAAATCTCCTTCTTCTATTTTTTCAAAAAAAAACTCATGCTTTAAATATGAAGTTCTAAATTCTTGACCAGGATGCTCTGGAATAGATTGACTCGATTGAAACAATCTCCATCCATCCAATAAAGCGTCAAGACCAGTGGGATAAGGTGGTTCATCACTATCCCCTGTCATATGAAGTTTTTTTCCTGTCCCATCAAATGTTGCCCAAGAAATAACTTCTGCTTCTAGACTTGGAAACTTTAAATAAAGAACTAAAACTTTTTGTCTTTTAGTCATTTAGTTTTCTTTAAAATAATTTTTTAATAATTCCTTTGGAGGATCATATGTTTTAATTTCATTCAGCATAAGATTTTTATATTTGTTTATCAAATCTTCATCATTAATAGGGTTTAATTGGCCAGGATCTTCCTTCAAATTATAAAGAGCACATTTAGTATCTTCTAATGATTTATGTGGATCCGATTTTCTAAGAATTCTATTAACTTTCATTACTGGAATATTTTTAGTAAAGTTAAATGGCTCATGCATTGTAGCAGTTTGCAACTCTTCGTGTGAAAAAAATTGCCTCATATTGGTTGGCATCAATGTATATTGAAATCTACTTCTATCGTATTGATCAAAATTTTCTGGAAAATGAAAATATGTATAATTTCCATCGGATATATTTATTCCCCCGCCCCAATATCCATACAAAGCAAAATGCTCATTTTCACTGTCTTTATCTAGAAAGTTTAATATAGATTTACCTTTAACCTCTTTAGGAAGATTGTGACCATGCATTGTCATGAATGTTGGCATCAAATCAATATTTTGAGTTACAACATTTCTTTGCTCGCCAGAATATTGTTTGTATTCCGGGTGATAAAAATAAAAAGGTATATTTGCAATTTCATTATACAAAGGCATTCTGTTTTTAGCCCACCAATCATGTTCTCCGAGCATGAAACCATGATCTGTAGTTAAAATCAATGCAGTATCATTCCATAAATTATTTTCATCAAAATAATCTAAAACCGTACCAAGTAAATAATCACATAGACCAACTAAAGCAATGTAATTGGCTTTTAACTCTGCAACCTCATCATCTGTTTCTTTCACTCTATCATACTGAGGCCAATCTAATCTTGGGCCAGTATAATTTGTTTTTAGTTTTTCTCTAAATCGCTCTGGCGCAAAAAAAGGTTCGTGAGGATCAAAAGTTTCTAGTTGAAGAAACCAATTATCAGCATCTTTATTAATATTTATAAAGTCTAAACCAGATTCAAAACATTTAACTGAAGGAAAATCTTTTTCTTCTTTAATAAATTCACTATTGATTGCGTAATGATAATAACCTGTTTCCCTATCAGTTAAATTTAATTGTGATTGATGATATTTTTCTCTTAATTTTTCAAGTGGTGGTTGAACCATGGCTTTCCACGGGTCACTCTCTTGTCCTCTAATAAAATCCCATGAGTTAAATCTATTATGATAGGTTGCGCCACCATCTTCAAAGTAATGATAATGATCAGTCACAAGATGAGTATACGTATTATTTAGTCTTAAGATTTCTGGAAATGAATTATCAAATGGTTCTAATGGACCCCATGCACGGTGAAGAAAACTTAATCGACCTGAATGCATATCACGTCTTGCCGGCATACAGGGCATACTACCAATATAATGATTATTAAATTGAACTGATTTTTTTGCTAATCTGTTAAAATTTGGTGTTTCAATATATTTACCACCATAAGAATTTAACATTCTTTTATTTAATGAATCAAATAAAAGAAAAACTGTTTTCATAAATACCAGACTAATACGAAAAAAATAATTATTAAAGTTTTTTCTTTAATCTATGAAAAGAATCAGGATTTAATCCCATTTGACCAGGATTATTTACATTTTTAGCTTTTGTAATTTTAGTTGTTATATTTTCAACTTTTTTAATTTTACTTTTAATCTTTTTTCTTAAGGAGGTTACTATTTCATCATAAGTACTAATACCAATTAAGTTATTTAATTCATACGGATCAGCATCAAGATCGTATAAATTTGTCTCTGTGTATTGATTAGATGAAGGTTTATCACTCCCATTAGAGTCTTGATCAGCTATACAATATTTCCATTTTTCAGTTCTTAAACTTCTAGCTAATTGACTCTCACTTATTTGAACAAAAATTTCATTTTCCCATTTTTTTGATGTTTTATTTACCAAGGGCAATACTGATCTACCATCACAATGAGAGGTATTTTTGACTTTTGCCAAATCTAAGATTGTTGCATGAATATCTAATATATTGGTTAGTTCTTTTATACGTCCACCTTGTTGGAAAACATTTCCAATTAAAGAAGTAGGAACCCGTATTGAACTTTCATGACATGAACGTTTATATTCTCTATTTCGTGTTTTAAAATTATTTCCATGATCTGATGTAAAAATAATTGCACTATCATCAAATAATTTTAAGCTTTTAATTACATCAATCATTCTTCCATAAGCTTCATCTATTCTCTTCACCATTCCATAATAACCTCCTAAATGTCGAGGAGAAGATCCAACCAGAGATGAAAGATCTGGAGGAGACCACTTACCTGTATATTTTTCTCTGTATCCAATAGGTGGTGGATAATCATCTGTATTGTTTTGGTGATGTGGCTCAATAAGAGAAACGAAAAGAAAAAATGGTTTTTTTTGATTTAGTTTTATAAAATTTATAGCTGCATCAGTTATTGCATCAACTCTATATCCTGGAAGAAATACTTTTTTATTTTGTCCATCATAAACATATGTTTCATAAGCATCGGAAGTAAATTCTAAAAGATTTGATCCCAACCAATAATCATAACCACCTCTATCCTCTTTTTTAACCGGTTCAGATGAGCCGAGGTGCCACTTTCCAATATATCCAGTAGCATATCCTTCTTTTGATAAATGTTTTGCAAGAGTTTTAATATTTTTTTTTAAAGGTATTCTATTTTTAAAACATCCAGTCTTTGTTGCATACATTCCTGATTGTAATGAAGCTCTTGCAGGCCCACAAACTGGTTGGCATGTAAATGAGTTATAAAGATGTGTACCTTCAACTGCATAATGATCGAAGTTATCCATCAAGGATAATGGATTGCCATGTAAACCAGAAGTATCCCAGCGTTGTTGATCAGTAAAAAATACAATAATATTTGGTTTAGATTTAATATTCATTATTATTTAGATTTATTTACTAAAAGGTTTTCCTTTATATTTCCTAAGATTATCAGCGTGTTTTTTTCTATCTGTTTTTTCAAGACGCTCAACATATATATTCCAGACTTTTGAATAAATATTTGCATGATGAGGACCACCTTCTCTAATTACACCTTGAAGTGGATCTCCTCTATCAGCCTCATACATATTTTCTTCAATCCACTCATCGATTAAAAACATACCATGAGCTACGAGATCTTTATGCTGATTTGCTAGGTTATTCAACTCATGCGGATCTTTTTCAATATCAAACAGCATATATTTTGGAAAATCTTTTAAACCAGTATCGTACGTTCTTATTAGTAACCAATTATCCCATCTTACAGATCTTTGACAACTCCAAGCACCATGACTAATAACTAAATAATCTCTTCCATTTGATGATTTACTATTTGTTAAATTTTCAGTGAAATTAATACCATCCCATCTGTCAGGTTGAGAAGATGAAGTAATTTGAGAAATAGTTGAAGTTAAATCTAAATTATAAAATTTATTTTCTATAGTACTTCCTTTATTTGTATCTGTTATCCCCGGCCATCTGATTATTAATGGAACTCTATTAGTTATATGATCAGCTGTTTGGTGATCTCCCCATACATTTAACTCACCTTGATTTTCTCCGTGGTCTGCTGAAATAATTATTGCAGTATCATCCCAAAGATTCATTTTTTTTAAATCTTCAAAAACTTTATTTAAATAAAAATCTGCGTATTTAATTCCAGTGTCATAAGCATCAATTTGTTCTTTAGCATCAGAAGTATTTTTAATTTCGCCCACTCCCATTGTATACTTTCCTCCAAGATCTTCATCAAATCCTGGAACTTCTCTAGCGCTATGCGGTCCAAAACTATTCCTTTGTTTTTTAATTAATTCTTCTGTCACCCATTCTTCAATAGGATCATCTTTAAAAGGATTTCCAAAGTCTTCAGGTGTATCATACGGAGTATGAGGATCCCACATATTTACATGTAAGAACCAATTTTCTTTTTCTCCATTATTTTCTAACCACTTTTTTATGACAGGGTAGACTTCATCAGCATTTTCTAAACCACCTTTTCCAGTGTCATACGTTTCGGTAAAACCAAACCAAACTTGATAAGCTGTATGTCTTTCAGGGAATGGACTGATACTTGCTGTATAATATCCTGCATCTCGAAGAACTTTTCCAAGAGATGTAAAAGCATATTCTCCTCTTAAGCCGCCTTTAAATTCTCTATTCCAAATATTTTTTCTAGGAGCAATATCAGAGAATTCACCGCCATGATTAACAACTCCAGTTTTGAAACCAAAATTACCTCCAAACAAAGCAGTTCTACTAGGTAGGCACGGTGTGTCAGTTGAATAAAAATTTGTAAACTTGACTCCTTCTTTTGCTATTGAATCAATCGTAGGAGACGTATTTCTATGATAACCATAACATCCTAAGTGATCAGGTCTTAAAGAGTCTATGTCTACGTATAAAATTCTCATCTTTATCCTTTCTTAATTAAGCACCTGAAACTCTTTTCATTTTAGATGTTTCATCTTTTAATGTGGCTTGCGCAAACTTAAATAATAAATCTTTTTTTAATGTTTGTGCATTCGTATTGTCCCATAAATTATTATATTCGTTTGGATCATTTTCTAAATCAAAAAGTTCACCGTAATTAGCTTCTCGGTAAATAGAAATTTTATAATTATCATTTATGTAAGTTTTTAAATGAGGCATTCTTGGATTATGTCTATTTTCAACAAATATATGTGATCGGATACTTTCCTTATTACCATAAAATACTTCTGTTTGATCCACTCCTTGCATTTGAGTTGGTATATCAATGCCCGCGACTTTTAAAAATGTTGGGGCAAGATCAACTAAACTTAATAAAGATGAAGATGATGAATTTTGAGGAACTTTATCTGGCCATCTAACAATAAATGGTAAACGGAGCATGTCTTCATAGTGAAAAGGTCCTTTAGCAATTAGACCATGCTGTCCTATAAAGTGACCATGATCAGTAGTAAAAATAATTATGGTATTATCAAGTTCACCCATTTGATCTAACTTATTAATTATTTTTCCAATATTCTTATCCATAAAACTAACCATGCCATAATAAATTGCCATGTCTTTTTTTAATTCTTCCAAAGGATACAGATGACTCATACATCCATGAGCGTTAAATGGTGAATGCCAATTTTCGAAATCAGGATTTTTCGTTTGTGTTTTTCCAAAATGAGGTGGATTTAATTCGTGCTCACCTTCTTTTAAAGTTCCAGGTGACATATCTTCTGGATTATACATTGATGCCCATGGTTCACTTAATACGTATGGTGGGTGTGGATCTTGAAAACTTGTCCAAAGAAAAAATGGCTTGTCATCTTTTTGTTGATCTAAAAATTCAATTGATCTTTCAGCTGTCCAGTTTGTGTAGTGATGTTTTTCGTCTAACTTCCAAACCCTATCCGGTCTCGCCCAGTAGTCATATTCGCGAGCAATAGGAGGAGCATATTTAGAAGTTTCACCAGGCACTGGTTGAAAATATTCTTTCCAATCACTAAGACCGTTTTGTTCCATCCAAATTGCATAATGTTGACCTACATGACTTTCATCAGCATGATTACGTGCTAACTCAATATGTTCAAAGCCATACCAAGGTCCTTTAAAATTTTTCCAAAATTCCAAATCTCTTAAAGTTGGTTGTCCTTCTATAGATTCCTGACCTGGAACTGAAGTTAATGGCTGGAAATGTGCTTTACCTATTAACCCAGTTGAATATCCATTTTTGTATAAAAGTTCTCCAATAGTTTCTACTTCTTCATCTAATTTAACTCCAATTGTCCAAGCTCCATGAGAAGACGGATATTGTCCAGTAATAATACTTGCTCTTGATGGCGTGCAAACTGGTGATGGACAATAAGCTCTTGTAAAATTCATTCCCTCGTCACAAAGCTTATCTAAATACGGTGTTTGTATTTTTGAATTAAATTTTCCAATAGTATCATGATGTTGTTGATCGGAAGTTATTAATAAAATATTTGGCCTTTTCATATTTACCCTTTTACAGCTCCTTGAACACCTTCAACGAAATATTTTTGCATAAACAAAAACAAAATAATTATAGGCAAAATAGTTATAACAGATGCAGCTGCCATACCAGACCAATCAACAAAGTATTCACCTTTAAAAGCGTACACACCTACGGATAGTGTTCGTATATCAGGATTACCTAATGTGATGACGACTGGTAATAAAAAGTCATTCCATGCATGTAAAACTTGTAGAATAGAAACTGTGGCTACTACTGGTTTTGTTAAAGGTAACATGATTGAAATAAATGTTCGAACAAAACCCGCTCCATCCATTTTAGCTGCTTCTTCAAGCTCTACAGGAACTCTTGAAAAATATCCTGCAAACAATAAAATATAAATTACAGGGGTGTGTCCTGCTGTTGCGAGTGTTAATCCAATTAAGTTTTTAGAAATATTTAAATTATTTAATAAATCAAAAACAGGAATAATTGTGTAACCTTGAGGAATAAAAATTGTACTAATTAAAATTCCAATTAGTATTTTTTTTCCTGGAAAAGAATATCTCCCAATTACGTAACCAAACATACCAGTTGTTACGACAACTATAATTACAGAAACAACTGTAATAATAAGGGTATTAAAAAAATACCTACCCATATTTGCACCAAACCATGCTCTTTCAAAATTTTCCCAAACAAGCCGGTCAGGGATTAAACCTAAGCCTCCCCAAATTTCAAAATCAGTTTTGAAAGAGGCTGAAAGTACCCACAGTAATGGATAGATCCAAAAGAAAGAGAAAATAATAAAAGCTATTGTTATAATTAAATATTTAACTTGGTTTTTTTCAGCAATAAAATTTAAGTATCTACTCATATTCTTCGGGTTCTCCTCATCCATAATCCCTGAAGCACTGTAATAAATAAAACAGCAACACCCCAAAATACTCCTGCAGCACAAGCGTATCCGAGCCTAGGCATTGTGCCAGAATCAGTTACAAAAGCTGTTCTAAAAATATATATTTCCATAACTTCACTACTAAAGAATGGTCCTCCAGCTGTCATAGTTTCAATTAAAGGAAAAACATTTAGTGCTCCAACCGCCTCCACAAGAATAATGACAATAGCAAAAGGTAGTACAATTGGTAAAATAATATGGATCCATAATCTATATCCTTCAGCACCATCAATTTTTGCAGCATCGTAAACATCTTGTGGAACTGTTTGTAAAGCGGCAAGCCAATACATCATTGTTATTCCTAACCATTTCCAAACATATACTCCCATTACAGTTGGAAGCACCGTATCTGGGTTTCCAAGAAAATCAATTGGAGCAGAAGTTAAATTAGTAGACATTAAAAATTTATTAGCAGGTCCATTAAAAGGGCTAAATACAAAAGTCATTACAATACCAATGATAGCAATTGCAGTAACTACAGGCATAAAGATTACAGTACGAAAGAAAGGGGCAAGTTTTAAAACCTGATTATTTAAAAATACTGCAATAATGAAACCTAAAACTATTTTTACTGGAACTGTTCCAAACATAAAAATAAAAGAACGAATGAATGCATCCCAAAAGAATTCATCATTGACAGCTTCATAATAATTTTGAAGGCCAATAAATTTTGCTTCTTTTGTAAAACCACTCCAATCTAATAAAGAAAAATACCAAGACATTCCAATAGGATAAATGACAAACATTCCTGTAAGAATTGAGCATGGTAAAACAAATAAGTAACACCATCTTGCATCATATATTTGTTTAGATAGAGGTTTTTTGTGCATAGTAAAAAAAGGCGAATTTAAAAAATTCGCCTTTAGATATTTTGTTTAAAGTTCTTGATACTTTTCAGCACCGTAATTTGAGTATACATCCCAATTAGGGAAGACCCAATCATCACGAGTTACATTAGCACCATCTGCTCTTGCCTCTTCAACAGCTTTATCAAGAGCATCTTCATACCTTTGATTACAATCTTTAAGCTGTGCTTCCACACCTTTAAGTTGTCCAGTATACAACCCTTGAATAACTAGAGCCAAAGAAGGATCTGGTACTCTAGACTTTGCAGCTACAATACCAACATCTTTATTTCTTACAATTGGATTAGGTCCAACAAGTATGTTTTCAGCAAACATAGATAAAGCTTGTGCTGATGGTCCGGTTAAACCAGCTTTAGCAACTGCATCTGGATTAACAGCTGGATCTGCGGCACCAACAGTTTGAGCCCAGTAAATTTGACCTTGCTCAGTTCCCATAAATCTAATCAGGTCACCAGCAAATGGTCCCATTGTACTATTAGCACTTAACCAAAAAGTATTTGATCCACCTTCTGCAATGTAAAGTGGTTGTGCTTCTTTTCCATCTGGAACTGGTTCACTTGCAATACCATATTTCCAATTTGGAGCATCTCTTCCCCAAACTCCAATACACCAAGGACCTTGGAATATCATTCCTGCTGCACCTTGTGGCATCAAAGCTCTAGCTTGAGGAGCATTCATACTCATAACTCCTGGAAAAGCGCTACCATCTGATTTTAATTGAAGAAGTAATTCAACTGCTTCCATATATTGATCAGATGCAATTTGGAATTTACCATTTTGGAAGTTAATGTGTCTATTTGTAAAACCACCTCTTCCACTATGTGCTCCACCTACTTGTCCAAATGTATGGACAACATCTTCCCATCGATTAACTTGGTTTCCACCAATAATCCAACCATAATACTGACCATTACCATTTTTAGTAATTTTTTTAGCAGCATCTCTGATTTCAGAATATGTCATACGACCAGCTTGAGGATCATAACCAGCTTCACTCATATATTTTTCACTATAAAGAAGACACGTTCCAGTTCTCTTATTTGCTGTTAAACATGTTCCATAAGTCTTTCCATTGAATTGGTTGACACCAGGCAGATAAACACCACTAGGAAATGCAGCTAACCATTCATCGATGCTTTCAATGTAGTCATCCCATGGTTGAACCCAACCTTCAGCTACTGCAACACCTGGATCCATTCCTAACGGTAATTGGAATACATCATGAACAGTTCCATTTCTTATAGCGATTGGAACAATTTTGTTTATTTCTTTCCATGGTAATCCATCATATTCAATAGTGATACCTCTTGAAGCTGCATATTCTGGAAATAATTTTTTCCAAAAGACACCCTTCATATCACCACTATCAATCCATCGCATATTACCACCTGTTGTTGGTAATGGTTTTAGTGGATCAGGAATATTATATTCTCCAGCAAATAGTTTTGAAGGTATAGATCCTGCTGACATCATTGCACCTGCAGCAAGAGCTCCTTTCATAACTGTACGTCTAGAGATTTTTAATTCTTTTTTCTTTTTCATTAATTCCTCCCTATTTGCTTTTTATCTTACGTGAAATAAGCAAAATAACAATTGAAAATAAATTTAAAATTGTGTTAATATTTATTAGTTTATATGAAATATTTACACACAATGGTGAGGGTTGAGAACATTGATGCTTCTCTAGATTTTTACTGTAACAAACTTGGATTAAAAGAAGTGCGACGTGTTGACAATGAAAAAGGTCGTTTCACCTTAATATTTTTAGCAGCTGAAAATAGTGATGAAAGAACGGGTCTTCTTGAATTAACATACAATTGGGATCCAGAAAAATATACTGGGGGAAGAAACTTTGGTCATCTAGCTTACAGTGTTAACAATATTTATGAAGTGTGTGAAAAATTAATGAACAACGGCGTCACAATTAATAGACCACCTCGTGATGGACATATGGCTTTTGTCCGCTCTCCCGATGGAATTTCCATTGAGATATTACAAGAAGGGGAATCTTTACCAGAACAGGAACCATGGAAGTCTATGGAAAATTCTGGAAGTTGGTAATTTATAAAGCTAGTTGTTTTTTTCCTAAAGGAGTTAAGTCGTCAATTGTAGCTCTGTTTTTATAAGTAACTTCATAATCCTCAGCTGCAAAATCGGGTGGGCTTTTTCCCTCGATAAATTTTTTGGATTGCTTTTGAGCATAAGCTAAATTTTTTTCACAGTAAGGTGTGGATCCAACATAAACCACATTTGAATAACCTGTTCCAGAATGATGATCTTCCACTGCATGAACTACATCTGGATGCCACCACACTGTATCTCCTGCATTCATTTTTGGAATTGAAACTAATCCCCTTAATAAAAGAGAGTGATATGTCGAATTAACAGACAACGCCCTTGCTGGTTTAGAACCACATAATTCATTTTCATTTACATCCTCCATTAAGGCTCTCGTTAAAATAAAAGCCATGGACTTTGCTATTGGGATTAATTGAAGTGTACCATCTCCAGGACCTTGTTGAGTTAAAGCAACCCAACCTTGAAAAGTTCTAAAGACATGACTAACAGCAGGAGATTCTATTTCTTGAGTTTTATTTCTAAAAGAAGCATTAAAAGGATCATAGTCTAGAAATTTGTCAGCAAAAACTTTTTCGTAAACTGATTGATACCCTTTATCTATCCATCTTTCAACTGAGCCAGCATCGCAGTGAGGTGACAATCCTAAAGTTGAGTCTCCGGGTTCTCTTCTTCGAATACGATCAGCATAAACAAGTTCTTGATTAGGATCAAAAATTACTTCATCTTTATTTTTATTGATCCAAAGATTATTTAACCATTTTTTTACAACATCCATTTCAGCAGATTGTCTTATTTCCACTTGTGTTTTTGACCAATACAATCCAAATATCTGCGGTTTACCTGATTTTAATTCACTGAAATATTTATCCAAGTCAGCTTTTTTCTTTTGATCTTCATAATAATTATTTTCTTCAATATAATTTTCTAAATCTTTGTTCATTTTATGGATCATACTATCTTCAAAAACATCTCTAATAATGACACAACCTTTTTGTTTAACTTCTCTTTCAAATTCTTCTGTATTTGAATTTAAATCTTGGAATTTAATCTCCGGAATAATTTGTTTATTATTTTTTTTTAAGTCTTCTATTTTTATAATTTCACTCAAAATATATTTTTCAATTTTTGAAAAATTTTCTCTAAAATTCTTTGATTTATTTCTTAAAATTTTTTTTTCTTTAATAATTATTTCTTCAATATTTTTTAAATCAATCACAGTTCAATTATATTTTAACTTTATAATATTTTTCAGGATTAGTAGCCAAAGCTATAACTGATGGAAGAACAAGTCTATAAAATTGAAATAAACTTTTGAAAGGTTTGGGTAGTTGATCATCTATTTCTTTTCTTAATTTTTTAAGATTATATGAAGGTATCATCGGGAACATATGATGTTCTAAATGATATTCCATATGCCAATATAAAAAACTTAATATTGGATTTATTCTCACAGAGTATGTGCTTAAGCGGTGATCCTTTGTGTCAACTTTAGCAGCTAGGTGTTGAGTCACATTAACAGCAAACCAAATAGGCTTCCCAATATAAGTTGGTAAAATAATATAAATTATTGGTAAAAAAGAACCTATGTAAAAAGAATATGCAATTACTGATAACCAAATAAAGACATATAATCTTGAGTTCCAAAGAATTTTTTTCTTTTCTTCTTTAGGTGCGGTTATATCAATAACTGGAGTAAATTTTCCAAAAGCATGTTTTAGAACTTCAAACTTAATTAATTTATGTGGGTATAATAAATCTGTAAGAGGTATAAAATTCAAAAAGAATGCAAATAATTCTATCGGTCTTGATACTTGTATTTCGTGATCATAATCATCTTCTGTTTGTAATGTTTTTGAGTGATGAAAAGTATGACTCCAACGCCATCTAAAACCTTCAAAGTCACACATGAAAGAACTGATATGATAAAAAAATTCATTTATCCAACGAGTCTTGAATGCAGTTCGATGAACAGTTTCATGCCAGTTCGCTACACTGAACGCATAAATTGTACCATAAATAAAAAAGAATAGATATGTCCACCAAGTTCCTAAAGTTAGGTATGCAAGATAACCTGATGCAAATAAAGATAAAAAATAAAAAAAGAAATGTATTAATCCTGGAAGATCTTTTCTCTTTGATAGATTTTTTAGTACCTTTTTATCAACTTCAGGTTTGTACCAGTCATCTAAATTAACGTGCATTATAAATATTTAGTCTAATTATCCCAACGATCAAGCCAAGATCCATCAACAGAAGAGTCAAATTGATCCTTTTTTGAAGTTCCTCTAAATTTAGTATGCTCTTCTTCATAACCTTTAAACCATGAATCCCAATCGGCGGTGTAACTAGGGTCTTCTGATTTTCTCATAATAATTGGATCAACAAGACCAGTATGAAAACCAGCTTCATCTTTTGGATTTTGAAATCTTAAATCAACACTCCATCTTACATCATCAGATAAATTTTCAAGAGATCGATGAGGTACTAACTGATGAAGAAATAAAACAGAACCAACTTTCATTTCACATGTAACTACTTTTTCATCTGGAATATCTTTTTCTTCAATAAACAAATACCAAGAATCTTTTACTGATCCATCTTTTTTTTCAAGCTTGTGATTCAATACTCTCTCAGGTCTGTGTCCACCAGGAACAACTTGCATACAACCATTATTTTTGTTTACGTCTAGAAAGGGTATCCATGCAGCAGGTTGAGTAGTTTTTTCTGCCCCTTCTTTTAAATATGCTGAATCTTGATGCCACGGAACGGTCATTCTTTCAGTTTGTGGAGTTTTTGATCTAATGTTCCAAACAGGATGGCCAGAAATATCCTTACCAACCCAGTTTTCAACCATATCTAAAAGTTTTTTTGATCCCCAAAGGTTAGCGAGTGCAGGCTTTAACTCACCTCTGTGATGAATTAATACTGAAGAGCCTTTAAAATCTTTTTCCAATGCAGCTAATCTTTTGAATACATCTTTGTCGTCATGCTTGTTTTGAATTTTACCAGCTTGAAAAGCCTTTTCTGCGAAGTCATTAACAATTTCATCAAATTCATTCAGAATTGGATTTAATTCATTTTTATCAAATACATCTTCTACAATCGTGTATCCTTCTTCATTATATTGTTCGATTTGTTCTTTACTAATCATTTATTCCCCCACAAAGAAATTAAATATATTTACCCATTTACCAATAAATCAGTCAATTCATCAATATTTGTATCTTCTTTTGCTAAATCAGCAATTTTCTCACCTCTTGCCATAACACAAAGATGATCAGCTATAGGATATACGTGACTTAAATTATGTGTAATAAAAATTGAAGTCACACCTTGTTTTTTCAAACCCTCAACAAATCTTAAAACTTTGTTGGTTTCTTTAACAGATAAGTGGTTAGTTGGTTCATCAAGTATTAAAACTTTTGATTTAAAATACATAGCTCTTGCAATAACGACACCCTGTCTTTCTCCACCAGATAGTTGATTTACTGGTGTATCTGGAGATCTCAAATGAAGTTCAACATCATTTAAAGCATCCATAGCAGCTTTATCCATAGATTTAGTTTTCATTAATCCTATGGAACCAAGAGAGAAAGTGGTTTGTTCTCTTCCAATAAAAATATTTCTAGCAATAGACATTTGAGGAATAAGAGCTGAGTATTGGTAAATAGTTTCAATACCAAGATTCATAGCTTCTTTAGTAGATTTAAATTTTACTTCATTACCTTCAAAGTATATTTGTCCAGAGTCAGGTGAATGAGCTCCTGATAAAATTTTTATCAATGTTGATTTACCAGCTCCATTGTCTCCAATCAGACCAACAACTGAGTCTTTTTTAATTTTAAGACTGAGATTTTTAAGAGCGTGAACACCAGAGTAGTATTTGTTAAGATCTTTACACTCAATTATGTTTTCATTACTCATCTTTACTCTCCGTTACACTTTCATTATTTTGAGAACTATTTTGATTTTCTTCTGCTTGATTTTTATGAACCATGTTTTCACCTCTTCTAACAACCCAAGTATTGAAAACTACAGAAATAATAATCAATGATCCTAATCCTGCTCTAAACCATTCAGCGTCTATTCTTGCCATGATAATTCCACTTTCTAGAAAGCGAATTAAGATTGCTCCAATTGCTGCACCAAAAATAGTTCCTACTCCTCCAAATAAACTTACTCCTCCAATAACTGCAGCAGCTATTGACTCTAGTTCAAGTAAATAACCTTGCGAGGGTAGTGGGGCTTCAATTCTAAATGTTTGGATCATTCCTGCAAATCCAGCTAAAAAACCACAAAGAATGAAACAAAACATTTTAACATTATTGGTCTTAATACCCATCGATGATGCAGCTGCTGTATCACCACCAGTTGAATAAATCCAGTTCCCTAAATTACTTCTATGCAACATAATTCCAGCGATAAACGCTACTCCTAACATCCAAAATAATGAAGCTCTAAAAACTTCAAATTGAAAAACAAATAGTTCGTTTGGTAATTCATGTGGGAAAGGAGGTGGAAAGCCACCTGTTGCAACTGTTGTTAAACTTCTAGCAATATAAAGCATTCCTAGTGTTGCAATAAATGAAGGGATACCAAACCTTAAAGTTATGAAACCATTAACAAAACCAACTGCAATACCAATTGATAAACCTAATGCAATTGCAACCCATGGAGGTATACCTTGGTGAACAAGCTGAACCATAGTCATTGGAACAAGTGCAAATACTGACCCTACAGATAGATCAAACTCACCTGATATCATCAGTATTGCAATACCAATAGCTACAATAATATATTCAGGCGTAATACCCATAACAATTCGAATATTTCGGGCACTTAAAAAGTTCTCATTAGCAATAAAAAACCCTGTCATAATCACAATAAACATAATGAAGGTGCTTATCTCAGGACGCATTAAAATTGATTTTAAATTATTAGTGTTCATATTTTTTTAAAAAGAAGCCGGATAGGAACTATCCGGCTAAAATTAAAGTTAGATTATCTAACTGACATACCTTTGAATGAACGGATTTTTGCAACATCATCCGGTCCAATCATAGCTTTACCAGTGTTAATATCTAATGCACTTAAACCATATTTATTCATTAAATATAGCTGGTGTACAGACATGTATCCTTGATAGTATGGTTGTTGGTCAACTGTAAGTTGAACATAACCTTTTTCCATTTCTTCAAATACAACGTCAACTAAGTCAAATCCTGCTAGCAACATTTGACCAGGCTCATAACCAAGGTTTCTTATACCTTGTGCAGCACCTGCTTCCCAAAATCCTACATCAAAGTAAGCAGTAGTGTTTGGGTTAGTTTGTACGTATGAAGCAACTCTGTTTCCAACAGTTGAAAGGTCCATACCAGATTCAATTTTTTCATATGTAATTTCTCTGTCTGGGTTAGCAGCTTTGAAATCATCCATGAATCTAGCAATACCATTAGCTCTTGTGTAAGCCCAAGATTGGTTCATATCAGCGACACCAATTAATACGTGTACTGGACCATCAGGGAATTGTTTTGATAAAGTTGCTGCAAGTTCATAACCTGCTGCTTCTAAATCTTGTCCAACATAAGCAAGTCTATTACTACCTGCTGCACCTTCTGGATCGTCAGTGTTAGCGGTAATTACTGGAATACCAGCAGCTAGAGCTTCATCAACAGCAGCATCAAAGATAGTTGGGTTAGTAATTGTTGTTACGATACCGTCAACACCTTGAGCAATTGATGATTCTAAGTTTTGTAATTGCTCTTGTTGATCTCCATCACCAGATAGAGTTAACATTTGGCAATCAGCGCCAACTTGTGCACAAGCGTCTTTAAAACCTTTGTGAACAGCTGCCCAGAAAGCATTGTTCGTATCACTGTGCATAACGAAGTTAAATTTATATTCTGCCTTTGCTGAAGTAGCAAAAAGAGCTACTGAGGCAAGAATAATTGAAGCAAATTTTTTCATGCATTCCTCCTATAAATAATAATTTCCTAGCAAGAATAGGTATCTAAAACAAGGAGAAATGTTGGGAATAAGATAGTAAAATTATCGCAGTAATAAGTGGTTGAATTAAATTCATAGTTTTTTAAGGATTTGCCTTACGAAATCGTCATGCATGGGTTCAGGCTTCACACATGAGGAACGAAGTTCTACTTCCACTTTATAAATTGAAGAAATCATAGCACACTCGATTACATCTAAAACGTGAAGAGCAAGTTCTCCATTACACCTATGCATTCTATTATTTTCGATAGCGTCAATCATTTCAGCAAGTCCAATACCCCTGTAGTTTGCTTGTTCAGGCGCCTCATTACTTCTTCCACTATGGTTAACAATATTTGTTTTTCCAAGGGGTTTATCTTCGACGCTAATATCTTTCCATTCAGATCCAAACTCACCAGATATGGAAACTGGACCACCAAACATATTTGGATCAGGAACTACTATTGAACCTTTGGTTCCATAAAGCTCCATATGATTACGTTTATGATTTAAAACATCAAATGAAATGAAACCTTGAATGATAGCTTTATTTTGAAACTCAATATTAAACATATAAGAAGTTGGAATTTCAACATTAAAAGTTTCTCCTTTTTTTGGACCAGCTTTGTATTCTCTTTTATCAGAAAATTTAGCTCCTCTTCCTCTTATATTTTTTACAGGACCTAGAAGATTAACAAGGGTGGTGAAAAAATATGGACCCATGTCTATTACAGGTCCTCCTCCTTCTTGAAACCAAGACTCAGGACTTGGATGAAAATCTTGAACGCCAGGAAAAGCAAATATAAAATTACCAGTTAGAACTTGTCCAATATCATTGTTGTCAATTAAATTTCGTGTAAGTTGCCCTCCTCCTCCTAAAAAAGTATCTGGTGCATTCCCAATGTAGAGACTATTTTTTTTTGCTAAATTTAATAATTCTTTTGCTTGATCAAACTTAACACTCATTGGTTTTTCACAATAAACATGTTTATTTGCCTCAAGAGCTCTTTTAGATATTTCATAGTGCGCTTGGGGAATTGTGAGATTAAGAATGATGTCTACGTTCTTGTCATTAAGTATTTCATCAACTGATAAAGGAATAATATTATATTGATCAGCTGTTTTTTTAGCAGCATCTAAATTAATATCAGCACAAGCAACAAAATTTATATTATTAAAATATTCCTGAGCCCGGAAGTAGGTCTCTGCAATATTACCACAACCAATCAGTCCAATATTTTTCATAAGTTGTTTCTATAAATCAATTGTAAAAAATGGAATAGTAAAAAAAAAGGCCGTAAAAATTACGGCCCTTTAAAATAATTTTTAGCTTTGACTTACATAAAGTCTGCAGCGTTTTCTTTAGTAACTAATACAGTTCCAGTATCAATGTTATCTGGAATACTTTCACCATTAGCTAATTTAAGTGCATTTTCTACACCCATGTATCCCATGTTGTATGAGAATTGAGCAATAGTAGCTGACATTTCACCAGCCATTACACTTGCAGCAGCATCAGGGTTAGCATCAAATCCAACAACGACAACATCATCTAGCATATCAGCATTTTTTAATGCTTGAATAGCACCTAGACCCATATTGTCATTAGAAGCAAAGATTGCTTTTAGATTTGGGTTACCAGTGATGATATCTTCTGTTACTGACATACCTTGTGCAGTATCCCAGTTAGCTGGAAGTTCAGCAACAATGTTCATGCCACATGCTTCAAGACCTTTGTGAGATCCTTCCGCTCTGTGTTGACCAGTAGTTTGCGTTATCATTCCTTGAAGAATTGCAACATCAGAACCACTTGGAACATTATCACAAATGTATTGAGCAGCTAAAGCAGCACCATTGATATTATTAGTTCCAATGAAAGTTACACCTTCATTAATTCCATTAGTATCAATGTATACAACTGGAACACCTGAAGCCATTGCATCATCAAGAATTGGAGCAACTGCGTTAGGGTCAGTTGGTGCAATCGCAATACCGTCTACACCTTTAGCAATTTGGTCTTCAATTTGCGCTACCTGAGCCATAACATCACTCTCTTGCGGTGGTGAAAGAATAATTAGGTTTACACCTAATTCCTCAGCAGCATCTTTTGCACCAGCTTCAACTGAAGCCCAAAATGGATTTCCAGCACCTGGTCCTTTTGTACTTAGCATTATTGTTTTAGCATGCGATCCTGCAAGAAGACTACCTGAAAAAAACAATAAAGAAGTAGTAATTATAGAAATAAAAAATTTCATTTTTCCTCCTAAAATTTTTTTTTAAACATTAATGAAAAATGAAATTCTAATCAAGTGACTGTTTGTCAGAAAATGATTATTTTTTGATATTATGTTCTGGTTGCAAGTTGTCTTCTTAGAACATCGATATAAACAGCCAAAATAATAATTGACCCAATAAGAACTTGTTGCCAGAAAACACTGACATTCATTAAATTTAGACCATTTCGGAGTATACCCATAATCATGACTCCAGCGAATACACCTAAAACGGTTCCTCTTCCCCCAAAGAAGCTTGCTCCACCTATAATTACTGCTGCAATCGCATCTAGCTCAGATTGTAAACCAGCATTTGGATAAGCGGAATTCGTTCTTCCAGCTAAAATTAAACCTCCGATGCCCGCCAAAAAACCACAAAGTGTGTAAACGACGATCAAAATTCGATCAACGTTAATACCTGCTGCCCTTGCTGCTCCTGGGTTACCTCCAATTGCATAAATCCATTTACCTATTCGTGTATGATTTAAAAATATCCAAAAGATAAAAAATATTACAATCATTAAAATTAAACTTGTGGGTATGTACTCTCTTGCGCCTTCTCCAAAAATTACATCCAGTTTAATTTTACCATTTCCTATAACTCTAATCTGTTCAGCAAAACCTGTTATTGGAACACCGCCGGATATAAGATTTCCAATACCTCTAAATATATAAAGCGTCCCTAGTGTCATTATGAATGGATGAGGCATTCGAAGTAAGGTAATTCCAATACCATTAAACATGCCACACAAAAATCCAATTGCTGGCGCAACTAACATGACGACGTACCACGGCATTCCTGCCTTCGAAGCAATAGCGAGTCCCATTAATGATAACATAATAATTGAACCAACTGATAGATCTATACCTGCAGTTACAATGACCATAAAAACACCAAGTGCTAACATAGACTGCCAAGAAACTTGTTTAAAAATGTTTGTTACATTTCTCCATGATAAAAACACATCAGGTTGCAACAAATGCAGGACAGCAATCATTATTAGGATAAGTAATAAGATCCCATATCTTTCAAAAAAAGGAATAAGTCTGACAAATAAAGATTCTTGATTCTTATCCATTAATCTTTTTTCCCCATGATCCATCCAATCACTTCGTCTCTTGAAGTATTTTTTAATTCTGACTCAGCAAAGTTTGTTCCTTGAAAAAGTGCCATGACTCGATCACAAACAGTAAAAATATCATCCATTCGATGGCTAATTACTATTACACTAACACCTAACTTTTTAAGATTTAAAATTAAATCTAAAACTTTCCCCACTTCCTTAACAGCAAGTGCAGCTGTTGGTTCATCCATCAATACAATTTTTGCATTAAAAGCTGTAGCTCTAGCAATCGCAACAGCTTGTCTTTGTCCACCTGATAATTCTTCAACCTTTTGATCAGCACTCTTTACGTTAATTTTTAGTTTTGCAAGATGCTCTTCAGTTAACTGTTTTCTTTTTTTATGATCTAAAAAATTGAAAGGGCCAACTTTTCTTGTTGGCTCTCTTCCTAAAAAAATATTATCACCAATGGGGAGATTCCCAGCTAGTGCTAAATCTTGATAGACCATTTCTAAGCCCAAATTTTGAGAGTCTCTGGGACTATTTAAAGTTACTTTTTCTTTATCAAAAAAAAGAGATCCTTCACTTGGCTTATATAATCCTGATAAAACTTTCATTAATGTAGACTTTCCAGCACCGTTATCGCCGACGACACCAAGAACCTCACCTTTATTTAAATGAAGATCTACATTTTGAAGTGCTGTAATAGTACCAAAAAATTTTGAAACTGATTTAGCTTCCAGTACTAAGTTATCTGACATAAGTGTGTTTTTAAATAAATTTTAATTAATATCAACTGGTTTTGAGCGTAAATATTTAACAGTTTCTCTTTCAGCTTTTTTGCATAATTTAGGAGGCAGGCCTTTTGAAATAAGTTTTAAATCTTGAATTACTAATTCACCCATCTCTTTAAATGCGCTGTCTAATGCGCCGGCTCTGTGTGGAGAAAAAATTACATTTTTGAGTTTTCTTAATTTATGATTTTTAGGAAATGGCTCTTGTGGAAAAACATCAATGGCAGCAAACACATTTCTATTTTTTAAAAAATTAAAAAAATCATCAAAATTTATTATGGCCGCTCTACTCATTAAGACAAACACTGATCCATCTTTTATTAATTTAAGTTTAGAAGTATTAATCATAGCTTCATTAGAGGAAGTAATGGAAGCTAATATATAAATGATGTCAGCATTTTTGAGTAACGAATTTAAACTA
Organism: uncultured Alphaproteobacteria bacterium; assembly: GCA_902602885.1. Lineage (GTDB taxonomy): Bacteria > Pseudomonadota > Alphaproteobacteria > HIMB59 > CACPNW01. The sequence continues at coordinate 13,773 of CACKSM010000008.1, read as the reverse complement.
GTAGGCTTAACATCAAATTTTTCGATTTCTTTATTGGGAATCCAAGGATCATAGGCAATAATTTTATTAGAGAATGCTTTGATTATAGGAGTAAGTGATTTAGCTAAATCACCAAATCCAATTAAACCAAATGTTTTATTTTTTATTAAAAAATTATTCTGACTTATTGCGCCACCATATTTTTCTTTTTTTGAAATAAAGTCTGAGTGAGCAATATGAATACTTCTAGCTATAGATAAAGTAAGACCCATTGCCATTTCAGCAACAGGTTGAGCAAACACAGGCGATGTTGCTAAAACATGTATTCCTTTTCTAAAACAATAATCGTAATCCATATTGTCCATAAAATTGCTTTCTACATTAAAAATTGCTTTAAGTTTTGTGGATTTAGAAATTAAGGATGAAGGTAAATTGGGCTGCCCAAAGATATAATCTGCCTTTGGTAAATTTTTTTCATAAAAATTATTTTTATTTTTATTTGGGGCAGTAATAAGTTTAAAATTTTTTTTTAAGTATTTTAAATTTTCTTTAGAAAAAAGTAGGTCCATTGTTCTTGGATATGGATCTAATAAAATTATAGGCTTGTTTTGACTCATACAATTTTTGAATTTTAGAAAAAGAAATTTATTTTTATACGCCCTTACGTTGTTTATTTTTTCCTTCTAAAAATTCATTAAGAGCTGATTTCTTACCTTCAGTGTTATCTACTTCAAGTGTTGGGCTTTCCCAGAAAGCTGTCCCCTCTAACCATTCATACCCATCTGTTTTCATAGAAATAACATATGTTTTGTCTGATTCTTTTGCTCTTTTGAAAGCGGCCTCTAATTCTGAAATAGATTTAACAGTCTCACCATTTGCACCCATACTTTTTGCGTGAGCTTCAAAATCTACAAACTGTACATTTGTCGCTCTTGCAGCATTGAGATTGCAAAGATATTCATTCCCACCTTTTGCCAATTGCAATCTATTAATAACCATATGACCACCATTATCACAAACAACTATAATTAATTTTTTATCATATAAAACTGAACTGTAGATATCGCTATTTTGTAAGAGGTATGAACCATCACCTACAAATACAATTACATCTTGTTCAGGTTTTGCCATTTTGATTCCAAGTGCACCTGATATTTCATAACTCATGCAACTAAAACCCCATTCAGTTTCAAAAGTATTCAGTTCTTTAGGTTTCCATATTTGAACCACTTCTCCAACTAACCCTCCAGCTGCAGTGACCACAATATCTGATGGGTCTGAGTTTCTATAAACTGCTCCTACAGCATGAGCATAGGATGGTAATTCTTGATTTGTTGGTCCGCTTTCTTTGGCAACATATTCATCCCATTTATTTCTTTCCTCAATTGAACGCTGGTACCAATTATCTGGTGCTTTCCAATCTCCTAATGCTTTTGATAATTCTTGAAGTCCAATTTTTGCATCGCTTACAACAGGAGTAGCACGATGTTTTGTAGTGTCAAATCGTGAAGTATTTATTGATACAAGTTGAAAATTTTCATTTTCAAAATTAGTCCAAGAGCCAGTTGTAAAGTCTCCTAACTTTGTTCCCACAGCTAGTGCTAAATCTGTATCAGTAGCAAGGTTATTAGATGAGCCTTCTCCTAAGCAACCAATTGCACTTATATAATAGGGATCATCTTTATTCATACAACCAATCCCCATTACAGTTGCTGTTACAGGAATATTATGTTTTTTTGCAAAATTAGAAATTTCCTCTTCTGCTTCTGAATATAAAACACCTCCACCTGAAATAATAATTGGTTGTTTAGATTGTTTTAATTTATCTGCAGCTTTTTGTATTTGATTTGGATCAGGATGAATTCTTCTAATTTCATGAATTTTTTCTTCAAAAAAGATTTCAGGATAATCATAGGCTTCTCCTTGAACATCTTGTGACATAGAAATTACTGCTGGTCCACAATCTGCAGGATCAAGCATTACATTAATTGCTTGTGGTAAAGATGTTAAAATTTGTTCAGGTCTAGTTATTCGATCAAAATATCGTGATACAGATTTAAATGAATCATTTTGAGTTTCTGAAGGGGAATTAAAATGTTCTACTTGTTGTAAAACAGGATCTGGAAAACGGCTAGAAAATGTATCACCTGGTAAAAGTAAAATTGGAAGTCTGTTACTTAAAGCAACTGCTGCAGCTGTAACCATATTAGTAGAACCAGGTCCAACAGATGAAGTTGCAACAAATATTTGTTGTCTTCTTTTGGCACGAGCATATGCAATACCTGTTAGTGCCATATTTTGTTCATGATGACCTCTGTATCCAGGAAGTTCATTTTGATATTCTTCCATAGCTTGTCCAATACAAGCAACATTACCATGGCCATAAATACCGAAAGCACCTGGAAATAATTGTTCTTTTTTTCCATTAATTAAAATTTTTTGCATAGTTAAATACTTAATTAATGCATGTGAACATGACATTCTAATTGTTTTCATTTGTTCCTTTCACAAAAAAAATAGATACTATTATATTAAAAAAATAATTTAAAGAGTTAAACAATTTATTTTTCTAATATTTTAGAATATAGAATATCTCATGAAAGTTGGGATTGTTGGTGAAATTCATCCAAGTGGATATGAGATATTTGATAAAAATAATATTGAATATTTTGTTACTAATAATATTGATGAAGATCACCTAATTGAAAAATTACGAGATGTGGATGGTATTGTTGTAAGAACAGCAGAAATAAATAAAAATATACTTTCTCAAGCAAAGAACCTAAAAATTGTTGCAAGACATGGTGTTGGCTATGACAATGTAGATACTGAATATTTAAATAATAATAAAATAGCTATGGCCATTACTGGGACAGCAAATGCAACGAGTGTAGCTGAACATGTAATGACTATGATGCTTTGTTTGACAAAGAATATTTTTGAATCAGATAAATTGGTGAAATTAGGTAAATTTAAAGAAAAAGGTAATCTTCCCAACTACTTTGAACTCTACAATAAAAAAATTTTAATTCTTGGTTTTGGCCGAATAGGAAAAGCTTTAGCAAAAAGATGTAGTGGGTTTGAAATGAAAGTTTATGTACATGATCCTTTTCTTTCGGATGAAGAAATAAAAAATCTTAACTGTATTCCAATCAATAAAGACGAAGGCTTTAAAATTGCTGATTATATAAGTATCCATTTACCTTTAAATGAAAAAACAAAAAATTTGATTTCTTTTGATCAATTTGAAACCTTTAAATCAAATTTGATTTTAATTAATACAGCAAGAGGAGGTATAATTAATGAAAACGCTTTATATGAAGCTTTAAAAAATGAAAAAATTTTTGGTGCTGGTGTTGATGTATTTGAAAAAGAACCACCTATAGAAAATCATAAACTTTTTTCTTTAAATAATATTTTATTAACTCCTCATAACGCTGCTTTAACTTTAGAATGTAGAAAAAGAATGTCAGTGGAATCGTGTGAAAATGTTTTTGATTTTTTAACTAAAAGTAAAAACTTAAATAAAAGTAATATTATAAATCTAAATATTTTTGATTAAATATTAAGGTAAAGATTTCCATCTTCTTCTGTAACATCAAATATTTTTAGTGGGGTCTGTTCTAAATCAGATATAGAGTCTCCAGATACAATACTAAATTTATTTCCGCATGTTGGACACTCCAGTTCTTCACCTTCAATACTAGATTCACTTAATAAAGTTTTCTCTGCACAAGGGCAATTTCCTTCAGTTGCAAAAAAGCCAGACTCAAGTCTATAAATTGCATAATTTACATCGTCGTATTCAAAATTTTCAACCGAGCCAACATCAATATCGTCAACTTCACCTATTAAGATTGGCTCTATTTCATCATTCATAAAAAATTTGTAAAATAAAATTGAATTAGAATAAATATTTTTTTTAAGAAAGTTGTTAATTTATCTGAATTTTAGATTTTTTCTTGTGAGTTCTTTTACGTTAGAAACTCCCATTAATTTCATATCTCGTTCAATTTCATTGCGTAAATTAGATAAACTTTTTTCAACACCTTTTTGACCTCCTGCTGCCAAAGCGTATAGATACATTCTTCCACCAGAACAGGCTTTTGCACCAAGTGACAGTGCCTTTAAAACATGAGTACCTCTTCTAATTCCTCCTTCACAAATTACATCTATCTTATCTCCAACAGCATCAACAATTTCAGCTAGTTGATCAAATGGTGATCTTGAACCATCTAATTGTCTACCACCATGATTTGAAACCATTATAGCTGAGGCGCCTACATCAACAGCTTTTTTTGCATCGTCTACAGACATAACACCTTTAATAGCAAATTGACGACCCCACTCTTTATTAATATTTTCTACATCTTTCCAACTCATTGAATTATCAAGCATTTTTGTGAAATAATCTCCTATTGTTGTCATTACTGTTGTGCCTTCATTAATGTGATCTTTTAGATTACTTAATTCCCATTTAGGTTTTGTAAAATAATCGACTGCCCACTTTGGATGGAGCATAAAACTTAAAACGCTATTGAGTTTTAATTTCATTGGAATAGTGAAACCTGTATATAAATCTCTTTCACGATTTCCTCCAACAGCCGTATCAACTGTAACTGCCATTGCTTCAAAATTTGACTCTTTACATCTTTCTATAAGGGCTTTGTTTAATCCTTTATCTTTATGAACATAAAGTTGAAAAAGTTTTGGTGTTTTAACTAAATTTGATATCTCCTCGATACTTGCTGTACCTAAAGAAGATATTCCAAACATTGTGCCAAATTTTTCGGCAGCTTTTGCAACTCCAATCTCACCTTCATGATGGAACAACCTTTGAAGAGCAGTAGGTGCACAATACAAAGGTATATCTAACTTTTGTCCCATAACCGTAGTTGACATATCCACTTTATCAACGCCACTTAAAACATTTGGAATCAAATCACATTGCTCGTAAGCATCTGTGTTTCTTTTATAAGTTATTTCATCATCTGCTGCACCATCGATGTAATGAAATATTGGACTTGGTAGCCTTTTTTTTGCTAAATTTCTAAAGTCTTTTACATTATGACAGTTATTAATACTCCCAAACATTACGCCTGAATAGTTTTTTGAGTTTGCTCTCCTAGACCTTCAATTCCCAATTTCATTACATCACCAGCTTTTAAAAATACCTGTGGGTTCATTCCCATGCCTACTCCTGGAGGTGTACCAGTGGAAATAATGTCACCAGGTTGCAATGACATGAATTGGCTTAGATAACTTACTAGAAAATTTACACCATAAACCATGGTATTTGTTGAGCCATTTTGCATTGTTTTCCCATTAACTTCTAACCACATTTTAAGATTTTGTGGGTCGGGTACTTCATCAGTTGTAACCAAATAGGGACCAATTGGTCCAAAAGTATCACAAGACTTACCTTTCACCCACTGGCCTGAGTGTTCTATCTGAAATTCTCTTTCACTAAGATCATTAATAACACAGTAACCAGCTATATGAGATTCTGATTCACTCTCTGAAATATACTTTGCTTCTTTTCCAATAATTACTCCAAGCTCTACTTCCCAGTCAGACTTTACAGATTTTTTAGGAATTTCTACATCATCATTTGGACCAATAACAGCGCTTGTTGCTTTTGCAAATATAATTGGTTCAGGCGGTACTTTCATCCCAGTTTCTTCAGCATGGTCTGAGTAATTTAATCCTATACATATAAACTTTCCAATACTTTCTTTACAGACACAAGGAGCAATACTATCGTAACTTTGAACAATAGGAAGTGATCCAATATCAGCTTTTTTCACTTCATTAAGCTTATCAATAGTTACATTTTCTCTATCCCAATCTTTTACCAACGTTGAAGCATCGCGAACTTGTCCTTGAGTATCGACAATCCCTGGTTTCACTTCTTTTCCAATTCTATATCTTAAAGTTTTCATTATAAAGTCCATCCTCCATCAATTAAATTTAAGGTTCCTGTTACAAAAGATGATTCGTCACTCGCTAGATATGTAGCAAGTGAAGCAATTTCTTCTGGTTGAGCCAATCTACCCATTGCCTGTCTCGCTATAAAGTCTTCACGAGCTTTCTTTGGATCAGCAGCCATGTTTACTCTTCCTTCCCAGGAAGGTGTTTCTACAGTTCCAGGAAGTATTGCATTGCATCGAATTCCTTTTTTCACATAGTCAGCCGCAACTGCTTTCACAAAACCATTTAAAGCTGCTTTAGTTGCTCCATATATAAATCTATTTTCAACACCTTTTACATTAGAAGCTGCAGAAGATACTATTATAATATTTCCTTTTCCTTTTTCTAACATTTTAGGAACTAAATTGTAGCTCATAAGATAGGCTGAATATACATTTACATTTACTGATCGATAAAATTCTTCATCATCACATTCCAATAACGTTCCATGATGAACAAAACCCACTGCGTGAAAAAGAACATCAACCGAATCAATACTGGAACAAAATTCTTCAACTCCCTTTTTATTTGTTGCATCTAATTTTTGAGTTTTTATTAAATTATTTTCTTTGTTTAATTCATTAAGTTTTTCTTCGTTAATATCTGTAGCAATCACAGAAGCACCTTCTTTAGCAAACATCATTGCAGTTGCTCTACCAATTCCTTGTGCAGCTGCAGTTACAATTATTTTTTTTTCTTTTAGTCTCATATATTATTCTTCCAATACTCGCCGTTAGGAAAAGAGAAATCATTAACAGACTTTTCTTTCATTTCAATAGAATACCCATGATCAAGTGGAGGCATATAATTTCCATTTTCAATTTTACATGGATATATGAAGTGTTCATGTAAACTGTCCTGATATTCTACTACTTTATCATTTTTAGAACCATTAATTAAAATATAATCAATCATACATAAGTGTTGGACATACTCACAAAGACCAACACCGCCTGCGTGAGGAAAAACTGGAACATTAAATTTATGTGCCATTAACAATACAGTTATTATTTCATTGATGCTTCCCAATCTACAACTATCAATTTGACAAATGTTCATTGCACCAGATTCTAGAAATTGTTTAAACATGATACGACCTCCACAAGCTTCTCCAGTTGCAAGCCTTACGTTTCCAACTTCTTTTTTTATTTTGGCAAAACCCATTACATCATCTGGACTTGTAGGTTCTTCTACAAAAAACAAATTAAATTTTTTATATGCATTAATATGTTTAATCGATTGTTTTACACTCCATTGTTGGTTTGCATCAACCATAATAAAGCAATCATGACCAATTGTTTTTCTAATTAACTCAAGTCTTTTTACATCTGCATCTAGATCTAAACCTACTTTGATTTTAAAATGCTTCCAACCTTTCGCCATATATTCTTTGCATAATTGAATTATTTTTTCATCTGAATAGCCAAGCCATCCTGCAGCAGTTGTGTAAGATGGATATCCTTCTTGCAATACTTTATTGATACGTTTTTGTTTATCATTTTGATTGTTTGACAAAATCACTAATGCTTCCTCTGGAGTTAAAACATCCTCAATATATTTAAATGTTAACCAACTAACGATTTTTTCAGGCTCACTTTCTACAACAAACTGCCACAAAGGTTTTTTGTGCTTCTTAGCAATTAAATCCCATAAACAATTAAAGATTGCTGATACAGCCATATGAACAACTCCTTTTTCAGGACCTAACCAACGTAGTTGACTATGATCAACACACTTAAACCAGAGCTTACCAATGTTATTTTCTAAATCATTTAAGTCCATATTTTCAAAAATTGGAAAAAAATGTTTTATACATTCAGCAACAATGTCATTTCCTTTACCAATCGTGAAGGCAATACCATATCCTTTTAATTGTGATTGATCAGTAAAAGCCATCACATACGTTGCTGAATAATCAGGATCTGTATGAATAGCATCAGATCCAGTTAAATCTTTTGAAGTTGGAAATCTTACATCTTGAACACTAAATTTAGTAATCTTTGTCATTATTAAATTTTTTTGAAAGTTGTATTATCTATAAAATCCCAATCTAAATCAATACCAAGACCTGGCTTAGAAGGTAAATGAGCATAACCGTTTTCGACTTTGATAGAACCTTTTAAACCAAAATTAAAATATTCATAAGGAACCAATACTTCAAAAAATTCAGAATTTTTTATAGCTGCACAACAATGTAAATTAACAAGTTCTAAAGGATGATAAATAGCTGTATGAATTTCACACTGAACACCAAAACTTTCTGCTAAATGTGCTGTTTTCATTGTAGCCGTAATACCTCCACTCCATGAAACATCAGCTCTTACCATATCTACAACCCTTGTAGAGATACATTCAGCAACACTGTAAGGATGTTTTGCTATAACCTCTGTTCCAATAATAGGAATATCTAATATTCTAGTTAATTCTCTTAGATTATGAAAATTTTCATCAAATAAAGGCTCCTCGTACCAATAATAATTTAATTTTTCTAACTCTCTTCCAAAACGTAGAGCTTGTTCAAAAGTATAAGGGGCAACCGGATCACTCATAAGTTTAAATTCATCACCAACTGCTTCACGTGTTTTTTTATGAGCTTCCAAATCAAAATCATATTTTCCAGGAGGATGAAGTTTATAAGCATTGAAACCTCTCTTTTTATATTCCAAGGCTTCTTTTGCGTAAGCCTCAGGTGAATCTAAAACTAAAGAACTTCCATAAATTGGAACCTTGTCTCTATAAGCGCCTAAATACTGATAAAGAGGTTGGCCTGCTTGCATAGATGAGAGAAGCCAACAATTAATATCAAATGGTCCATAACTATATATAGGTGCGTGGTTCCACCATCTGTCTGCGATTCTGTATTCATGCCAATGTTGCTCACGATAAAGCGGGTCTCTGCCAATAAAAAAAGGTTTAAAAATTGAATTTGCAATTTCACCAGCCATTTCTGCGCCCCTACCTGCAAACCCAAAAGTAGAGCTAGATAGACCTTCATCAGTGTGAAATGTAATAACTAAGAATTCTAAATCTGATTTTTTTCCATCTCTCATTTCTGAATCTTTCATGACAGGCTCTTTGTGTCGACACATACGAATTTCTATATCTTTTATTTTCATGAGATACCAAATTCTTTCATAATACTATTATTGTCGTTCCCAATTTTTGGAGCTGCCTTACTTGATTTAAAGATCTCTCCATCAATTTTTATTGGGCAACGAAGTGTTTCAATATCAAGTCCATCATCTCTTTTTATTCTCTGAACCATATCGAGTATTTTAAATCCTTCGTGTTTAACCATTGTTTCCCAATCGAGTACTTTGGCACACCATATATCTGCTGGCTCAAGAATACTCAACCAATGTTCTGTTGTTTCTTTTTCAATCCAATCACCAATTTGTTTTTTAATCTCATCTCTTTTTGTGAACCATTCTTTTTGATCATCCAAACCTTTGATTGAATTTAAATCAAGCAATTCACCAAGTTGAGGTAGTGGTGTCATTGCTATTGCTATATATCCATTAGAAGTTTTATAAATTCCATATGGAGCAGATAGATATGCATGGGCATTATTATAAGAGCTTCTTTGCGGGTTTCTGTTTCCATCGTTAAAATATGTCGTAAGAACTTCAAATTGAAAATCTAATAAGGCCTCAACTAAACTTGTTTCTACATGAGATCCATTATCAGTTCGAAATCTTTTGATAACCGCTGCTAATATACCTTCAACTAGTGTATGTCCTGCTAACATGTCAGCAACTGCCAAACCCATTGGTGTTGGTGCTTCACCTCCATTGCCATTTAACCAAACTAAACCAGTTCTAGATTGCGCTAATAAATCTTGTCCAGGTAATGAACTCCAAGGTCCATCAGATCCGTAACCAGAAATAGTTCCATAAACTATTTTTGGATTTATTTTTTTTACATTTTTATAATCCAAACCAATACGTTCTATTACTCCTGGTCTAAAATTTTGTGTAATTATATCTGCCTTCTCAATTAATTTTTTTACTAACTCTATGTCTTTGGCATCTTTTAAATTTGCTGCAAAGCTTTCCTTATTTCTATTAATTGCATGAAATAAAGTACTATCACCTTCAAGATCGGTATCGCTGATATATAAGTTTCTACAAAGATCCCCAACTTCTGGTCTTTCAATTTTAATTACTCTTGCACCTAAATCAGCAAGTCTTAAGCCTGCATATGGTCCTGATAAAAACTGGCTAAATTCTAATACAGTTAATCCTTCTAATGGTTTAGTCATACAATAATTTATTCTTTGAAACTCTTATTGTACATATCAGATAATTTTTCACAAACACTTTCAGCAGTAATTTCTGTTTGTAGATATTCATTAATGAGATCACCACTTTCGTCCTGAAATTCCATATAACCATTATGCCTTGGTCTTACCCATGCCAAATCAAGAGTTTTACGAGTTGCTTTAAAAAAATCGTTTGTTTCTAGATTTATCTTTTCATCCTTCCAAGCTTCAGAATTTCCTGGCTGTCCACCACTTTGATAAAAAAGTGACTTTTGACATTCAGCACCTGCTATCCAAAATGCATATTCAATTGCTAGATCTTTATTCTTACTTACATTTGATACTGCTATACCAGTACCACCTAAATGTGTTCCTGATGGACCTTTGCCTGACAAATCTAAAACATCAATGTATTTCAAAATATTTTTTCTATAATTATTTCTAGAGTAATTTGAAAATCCATAAATGTATGGGCAATAATAAAAATCATTAGTCTCAGTCATGAGTTCAGCAGTTTGAATTGGATCCATACTTAAACAATCATTGATTATTTCTTTAGATACAGCTTTCATCATTGTAAGAGTTTTAACGCCAGCATCTGTATTAATAAAATTTTTTTCTTCTGGGATTAATTCTTCAGTAATGTTGTTATAAATACTATAAAAACTACTTATTGCATGAACTGGTTTTAAAGGCCAAAGAACTTTTCTCTCTTTTGCTAATGAAAGAAGATCATCCCATTTGGACGGAAGTATTCTAACTAAATCTTCTCTGTAACAGGCGGTCTGTGAGGCAGCATCTATGGCAAGAGCCCATTGTTTATTATCTATAAAATAACTCTCATGTGATTTTCCAACTGATTGCTTTTTTAAATCGTTTAACTGAGATTGATATTCACTGAGATTTAAGTTTTGTAAAAGACCTTTGTGAGCTACTTCACCAACATGAGGATAGTCTATTACTATTAAATCATAATCATCAGTCATGTCTTCTATAGGTCTATCTGCAAATGCTTGTAACGGTCTTTTATCCCATTCAATTGAAACTTTATTATTATGAATTTCCTTAAATTTTTTAGATGTAGCAACCATTGGGTCAAAACCTCTAGAATGATCCCAGGTCATTCCTTTTAAGTTAATCATTTTTTTTCGTATTTATCTTTAAAGTCTTCTGGTTTTTTATATAAAACTGAATGTAGATGCTCACAATATAGAACAATTTCGCCTTCATCTTTAAAAACTTCGTAACTAGTTCTAACTAAACCCATTTTTTCATATTTAGGTTTTTTTTCCATATTAGTTCTAATTGTATAAATTGTATCTCCAATAAAAACTGGTTTGATGAATCTTAAACGGTCATATCCATAACTAAAAGAGTTTACACAGTTAGTTGCAACTAAACCTAAACCATAAGAAAAAACCATAGCTCCTGCTACTAATCTTTTTTGGAACATTCCTTCATTTTTTGCAAAATGTTCGTCGCCTACATAAGGATGCATATCTAAAACCATACAATTAAATTGCATGGCCTCTCCTTCAGATATTGTTCGACGTAGAGATCTAATTTTATGACCAACAATTACATCTTCATAAAACCAATTTTCAGAATTCCATACTGGAATTTCACCGTGATCTTTTGGCATATCTTTTGGATAAGTTGACTCTATTCCAACAGTATTTTCAAACTTATTATCTTTATTCATTTTTACAAATATGATACCTTATTACACAATAATATTTATTCAATAAAAATGGTAGAAATAGAACAATTCTTCGAAGACTATGAAATAGGAGCTGAAAGAATTACTGCTGGTAGGACAATTACTGAAACAGATATAGTCACTCATGCAATGCATTCTGGAGATTTTTATCCGCATCATGTTGATGCAGAATTTGCAAAGAAAGGTCCTTTTGGACAAAGAGTTGCACAATTCAGTTGTACTTTTTCCATTGGGATAGCTCTCACAGCTTCAGTTGTAAATAAAAGAGCATTCACCTATGGATTTGAAAGACTGCGTTTTCCTAATCCAGTTTTTATTGGAGACACTATTCACACAAAAGTAACAATTAAAGAAAAAAAAGACGATCCTAAAAGACCACAATTTGGTCAAGTTAATGAAGCGTGTGAAATTTTAAATCAAAACGACAAATGTGTTTGTTATTCTGAACATATACTTTTGGTTGAAAGAAAAAATACTTAAAAAACGCTATACTTAATATATGCTTCTTGTGGGTCCATTCCTTCTCTTATCGCTTTTCTAACTTGGCTTTCAGTATTAATTAATTTTTCTGATTTTTTCAAAATATCTATTACTTTTTCTTGGGGAATAATAACAATACCATCAATATCTGCCATTACATAATCACCATTATGGATTTCAACTTCATCAATTTTTATTGTTTGTTCAAATTTAGTTGGCTTCCAGTAAGCCACAACATCTTTTGGGGTATAAAATTTTGACCAAACAGGAAAATCAATTTTATTAATAAATTCTAAGTCTCTACAACCACCATCAGCAATATAACCTCTGATTTTTTTCTTTTGTAATGTTTCGGCACTTAATTCACCCATTAAAGCGATATTATTATCATTTGGTTGACATATTAGAACTTTATCTGTTGGTGCTTTTGATAAAAGACCTGTCCAAGCTAATAAAGTTTCATGATGAGAAAAACTATTATTTGACTCTCCTTCTATTGTAAAAATCTGGCCTGCGATTTTATGTTTTTCTTTATTTGGTTTGATTCTAGGATTTAAAACAAAATTTTTAAATCCATCATCTCTCATTACATCATGTATTACACTACTGAAACATTTTGCTAATCTATCAGAAATTTCTGCAGAACTTGTCATATTGCCAAACCAGTATCTCCATCAAACAAATAAGTTCTATCTAGATTTAATGCAAATTCTAAATCGTCATTAGAATTTACTAATTCGGGTGTAAACATTCTGCTTACAACTTCTGTATTACCTAAATTAGTAAAAATCAAAGTTTCTGTTCCAAGCGGTTCAGCAAGATTAACCTTAGATTTAATACTCCATGAATTTTTTGGTTTCTGACCAAATTTTAGTGGGACGATATCTTCTGCTCTAAAACCAAAAGAAATTCTTTTTCCTTCAGCTAAAGAATTTATTTTATGTTTTGGAACTAATACAGAAATACCATCATTAGTTTCCATATAAAGTTCCCCTGAAATATTAGTAATTTTAGCTTCAATCATATTCATTGATGGTGAACCAATAAATGTTGCAACAAATTTAGTCGCTGGTTTTTTAAAATTATGCTTTGTATCCTCACATGACTGTAGAAGAAAATTTAGGATTCAGTCTTAAAATAGCAAAGGAAGACAAAGAGGAAATTGAAACTAGAGTTAGAGAGGCTGTACAAATTTTGGGTTTAGAAGAACTTCGAAAAAGAAAACCTTCTCAGCTTTCTGGAGGTCAAAGACAGAGAGTAGCAATGGGAAGAGCAATTGTAAGGAGGCCTGATGCTTTTTTGTTTGATGAACCATTATCAAATCTCGATGCTAAACTAAGAACACAAATGAGAACTGAAATTA